>DASXOZ010000065.1 GCA_036493895.1 Candidatus Binatia bacterium
GCCGAAAATCGGAGCCGTAAGCTCGACGTCTTCCACGATTTCCATCTCTGCGGTCATGGGTTCTCCTTCTGTGGGAATTTCAGCCCCGCTGTGGCTACTCCAGCGGCTCATTCTCCCGGGTCGGGATCAGCGGTCGACGGAGGCGACGCCGGCTCGCTGGTCGGATTGTTGCGTCCGGCTTTTCGCTGGTTCGGGCTGGAGCTCTGGTCGCTCGCCGCCGCCTGCTTGCGCCCTGCCCGGCGGACGCGGAAATCCTCGTCCACGTCCGCAATCTGGTTGAAGGTGCCGACCATCACCGGGATCTCGTGGTAGAAATCCGGTCCGTCGACTGCAGACGGCTTCACATCGATGCGCACGCACGCCGGCAACTTGTCCTCGTCGGTGGCATCCCAGGTGTCCAGCCACTCGTCGCTATCGCTCTCCCTCTGGTATGCGAACGTCACCGAAGCAACGTCGTAAAGCAACGTCGTGGTGAGCCCCGGCATCTCGTCGTTCTTGCGATCGAGCTTCTTCTTGCCGCCGGCAAACGCGGTGAAGGCCGGCTTCTCCGACATCTTCAGCTCCCCGTCCTCCATCCAGTAGCTGACGATGGCAAGGCCGCTGGCATCGGGCCTCTGCGGCGCATTGGTGACGAACTCGACGGTGTCGGACCTGCCGAAGAAAAACGGCTCGCTGGTCTGGGCACTGTCGTCGTCGTCCTCACCCAGCTCGTCGTCGCCCTGGTCTTTCGGCTTCGGAAGCTGGATCGGGGCGGCAGCGGCGATCTGCCGCGCGAGCACCTCGTTCGCGATGCGATAGCGGCGCGCCTGCTCGGTAATGCGCTCGCCGGAGCCGGCCGTCTTGGCACCGAGCACGAGCACGCCGTAGAGCCCGATTCCGATCAGTGTGAACACCGACATCGCCACGATGAGCTCGAGCAGGGTGAATCCGCTCTCGCGTGCAAGCTTCACTGCATGTCCTGGTCGGGGCGCTGCCCCATGCGCGCGGTCTGCAGGTGGATCGATTTCTCGCCGAGTGGAGTCTGCCACGTCACGTCCGCGTCGATCTCCCACAGCCCGAAATCGCCGGCGAGCGAGTGCGTCTCGTCCTGGTTCTCATCGCGACCGACCAGTTCCCGATCGGTCGGATGCGTAACCACCGTCCACGAAAACTGGCCCTCGACTCCCTGGCGCTGCCCGTCCTGCAGCTTGTCGCGCCACATCTCCTCGTCGACGAGCGCGCGCGCCAGCACGAGGGCCTGGCTCTGGTGCCCGGCATCCCCGGCCAGGCGCAGACTTCCGCCGAAGAGCTCCAGGACGGCGACAATGGCGGACGCCATGATCGCCGTGGCGATCATGACTTCCAGCATCGTAAAGCCGCGCTCTGCTCTCATCTAGTTTTCTTCGATCTTGACTCGACCGATCAGCGGATCGAGTACCAGCCTGTACGATTGACGACGATCCCCGGGCGTAAAATCGATCTGAACGCTGCCGCCGGACGATGAGCCCGTCGGAAAGAACTCGAAGCGGACCTCGTCGTCCGCTTCGGCCGCAACGCCGCCGACGATCTCGCCGAACTGCGCAAACGGCGGCAACTCGTATGGCTTCTCCTTGCTTCCTTCGACCGTGAAGGTCCCATCGTGCGGATAGACGATCAGGGCCGTGGGCTTGCGGGTGGAAACCGCCTGCGCCGAGGCCTGGCGGGTTGCCGAGATGAACGCGCGGACCGAGCTTCGAACGGCGCTTTGGCGCATGCCGGCCTGCACCATGGGAATCGACATCGATGCGATGACGCCGATGATGACCATCACGAGAATCAGCTCGATCAGCGTGAATCCCCGCTCGCCGCGGCGGGTGCCAGGCGCGGACCGTTGCGAATGCGCTGCGGGGATCACCCGGCCGCGCCATGCCGGACGCGACGCACGAGGATGGAGGCCGGCCACGGTCTCACTCGGCGCTGCTGATGTCGTCGCCGCCTCCCTCGCGCCCATCCGCACCACCACTGATGACCACGTAGGGGCTGCTGGCGTCTCGGCCGCCGCCCAGGTGGTAGATGAACTCATGGTTCCACGCGTCTTTCGGCAGCCGCTTCATGTACGGGCCATCCCACTGTTCCATGTCGGACGGCTGAGTCATCAGCGCACCGAGACCCTCGCCGTCCGAGGGATAGCGGCCCGTGTCCAGCGCCAGGTGATCCAGAGCCTGCACGATCTCGGCGATCTGCAGCTTGGTCGTCTTTATTCGGGCCGAGACGGCCTGCCGGAAGATGTTCGGACCCACCACCGCGGCCAGCAGGCCCAGGATCACCATGACCATCAGCAGCTCGATCAGCGTGAAGCCGCGCTGGCCGCGGTCGCTCGTGTCGCCCTTTCTTTCCTTCATGTACCTTCACTCTCCTGTAAACGCAGCGGTCCTGCGCAAACGCTCGTGCGATGCGGACGATCTGCTACTTGACCATTTCGTTGAGGCTGAATACCGCCGAGACCATCGCGTAGATGATGAATCCGGTGACGAGGCCCATCACGAGCAGGACGATCGGACTGAGCAGCGCCATCGCACGCGCAATGGCGTGGGTCACCTCTCCGTCGTAGTGTCCGCTCACCATCAGCAGCATCTCGTCGAGGCGGCCGGTCTCCTCGCCGACGGCGACCATCTGCACCGCAAGCGGCGGAAAGACATTCGACTTTTCCAGCGGACCGGAAAGCCCTTTTCCCTCGCTGATCTCGCGCTGCACGACCGCCAGGGCCCCGGAGATCACGGTGTTTGCGACCACCGCGCGCACGATCTCGAGGGCCTGGATCAGCGGAACTCCGCTCTTGAGCATGGTTCCGAGCGTGCGTGCGAAGCGCGCCACCTGGAGCTTGGTGACCAGGTCGCCGATCACCGGGGCGCGCAGCAGGAAACGGTCGTATCGTTCGCGCCCGTTTTTCGTCGCGAGCCAGCGACGCACGCCCAACCGGATCGCCGCGGCAGCGGCGAGGATCGCCCACCAGTATGCGAGCAGGAAGTCGCTCGTGGCCATCACGAGGCGGGTCGGCGTCGGCATTGCCGATCCGGATTCCTCGAACACGGTCGCGAATTTCGGCAGCACGAACGTCAGCATGATGATGATGGCGCCGCCGGAAAATACGACGAGGATGATCGGGTAGACCATCGCGGATGTAATCTCGGAGCGCGTCTTCTCGCTGCTCTCGAGGTATTCGGCCAGACGCTCGAGCACGGTTTCGACGAAGCCGCCGACCTCGCCGGCGCGGATCATGTTGATGTACAGCGGGGGAAATACTGCCGGATGCTCTCCCACCGCCTGGGACAGTGATCGTCCCTCCTGCACCCTGGCGAGCACGGTGCCGATGATGCGCTTGAGCGTCGAGTTCTCGGTAAGCGTCCCGAGGCTGGCCAGGCTGCGATCCAGCGGCATGCCCGCGTGCAGCAGCGTGGCCAGCTCGCGCGTGAAGATCATCAGGTCGCGGCTGCGCACGCGCGCGGCGCGCTTCCACGGCAGCTCGAATTTGAGCGACAACGCGCGGCGGCCTCCCGCGCCGGCAGTGACCGACAGCGGCAGGTAGCCCTGGGCCCTCAGCGAAGTGACGACCGCAGCTTCGCCGGCAGCTTCCATGCTACCCTCGATGACCCTGCCCTCGCGGGTCGATGCCCGGTATGCGTACGCTGCCACTTTGTCGATTCTCGTCCGCCTAATGCGTCCGCGCCCGCAGGCGCGGTCCTGCCCGCACCGGGTGCGGCATCATATACGGCACCTTTTCGCCTGGCCACGCGGGCCCGGTCTGTCCCTGCGCTCGCCGCGCCATCGGCCTCTTCGCCGGCGTCCTGCCCGGCGGCTTACGATCTGCGCAAGCTTGCAACCTCGGCCGACGAACCCGCGCGCTGCGGCTCGACCCGGATGCGGGCTTACCGACGAAGGGGCTCACCGATTGCTTCAACGACGAGTTGCCAGGAGCGGGCAATGCGCACCGGGAGCTGGCGCAGCGCTGCGGTCCTGGCCGCCTCGTCGCGGTCGGCCGGTATGGCCAGCCGGGCCTCGAATACCGTCGCCAGCGCAGCCTCGTCACCGGCAGGAACCACGTCGCTGTCCGGCAGCGCGCGTGCCTGTTCGGGCAGCCCGCCGGCGTCGCTGACGATCGCCGGCAGACCAAGGGCCGCCGCCAACGGCAGGAATCCGCTCTGGGAGGACGTCCGGTGCCAGGCAACAAGCGCTTCGGCAGAAGCAAGAATCGACATTAGGGAATTGTCGTCAAGATACTGGTCTTGCAGGATTATCGATCGGTCGTCTGCCGCAAGTTTTTCGACTTCCCGGCGCTTTGTCCCCTTGAGGTAGCTCTCGCCCGCGATCACGAGGCGGGCCTCTGGCGGACGCCGCGCCGCGCTCCACGCCCTCTCGACGCCCGCGATGTTCTTGTAGGGCCGCTGGTGCCCGGGCACCAAGAAGATGCGCGCGGACTTACGGCTCGCGGCGGCGCACGCGACGGATTCGGCCGGAATCAGGCACGGCAGTGGAGCGCTCACGACGCGGCACGCCTTTGGCGCCAGCAGCCGCGAGGCGACCTCTGCCTCGGCACTGCTGTGACACAGCACGACGCCGCAGCGGCCGAGCAGTCGCCGCGCCGCCTCGGCGGCCAGCGGCACCGGCTCGTGGGGCAGGACGTTGTGGCAGACGGCGACGAGGCGCTCGGGCGCCACCCGGCGCGTCGCCGCCAGCAGGGCCGGAGCCGACACCGGGTGCCACCACTGCACAATCACTGTCGCGCGCGACGCGGCCAGGAGGTGACCGAGCGATGTCCACGTGCGCGGAGACGCGATCGAAAGCCTTTCGTCGCACCATGACGGCCGCGCCCCGCTGCCGCGCTCGCTGCGGCCGGGAAATGCGAGCGACGGATAGAGCCTGGACCACGAGGCGGCGGCGGCCTCTGTTCCGGTCGCGCGCAGGTACTCGACCAGGCCGCGCGTGTGCGCCGCGATTCCTCCACGAAGCGGCGGAGCCGGCCCGACGACGAGGACTTCGGCCTGCTCGAGCACGCTCATTGCGCGACCGGACCCGCGCTCGCGCCGGCGCTCTCGCTCTTCTTCGCGTTGAGAACGGAAAGCTTCGCGCGAACGGCCTGGTCGAACGGATGCGAATGGATCCAGGTGCGCAGCGCCGCTCGCGCGCCGTCGACGTCGCCGCGACGCACGGCCACGTCGGCCCTGGCAATCGACGGCCAGTTGCGCGACGGGTCTTCGCGTTCGGCAACGTCGAGCGCGCGATCGGCGAGCGAGTACAGGCGAAGATCGCCGAGCGCATAGCCGGCGATCGTCCACGCATCGCCGTACAGCGGATCGAGCTGGGCAGCGGCCGCGGCGTGCCACAGCGCCAGCGGTGCGTGGCCGCCGAGACGGTAGGCCCACGCGAGGCAGCCCTGGGCCCATGCGCTGTGCGTGTCGGCGTGCACGGCGCTGCGAAATGCCTGCAGTGCCCGCGCGCGCGCCGCGGCCGCTGCAGCGCTGTCGGTTTGCCTTCTGGCGACCGCCTGTCCGGCGGTCGCTTGCTCGGCCACCGCCTGTCCGGCGGTCGCTTGCTCGGCGACAGCCTGCTCCGCGACGGCCTGCTCGGCGAAACCCAGCTCGAGCCAGCCTTCGACGAGCGCCGGCTCGCGCGCGACCGCTTCGCGCAGCAGCTCGATGCCGGCCTGCGCTCGTTTGGCATCATTGGCGCGCCGTGCGAGCGAGACCAGCGCGCGGCCGCTCGACGGCTCCGCCGCGGCCAGGGCCAGCAGCGCGTCGTCGTCCGGCTGCATCTGCGCCGATCGCGCCGTCGCGCGCACAGGCCACATTCCCGTGCATTGCGTGTGGTCGCCGAGCAGGCGCAGGTCCGACAGCGACACCGCGGTTCCGAGAAGAGAACGCACGTGCACGTCGACGGCAGCGCGAGGCGGCGCATCCGAAAGCGCCAGCACGATCGGCTCGCCGTGACGAGCCGCTACCGCCACGGCATCCCCGCCTACCCGCACTTCGAAAATCTCGCGGCGATCCCTCGGAAGATGCGGAATCAGCGACACCGCCGAGACGCGGCACGGCACGCCGATGTCCACGTGGATCGTGACGTCCGCCGGCGTGTCTTCCCACGCGCGCGGACCGTCGAGCCAGATCGGCGTGACCACCGGCTGCACGAACTGGGGCGGCGGATCGTAGCGAACGTCGGCTCCTGGTGTGCCGGTGACGGTCGCAAGAACGTCGCCGCGTTCGGCAGAAGACGCACTGCCATCGACGGGAAAAGGCACAAGCCAGCGTGCGCCGGGCGCGTCGGCATGCGAAGAGGAACCGGACTGCGGCTGGTCGCGGGCCTCGCGCTTTGACGCGGCGTCTGACGCCGCGTCCGACCTGCCAGTCGCCGTCAGCGTGGCTTCGGGCTGCGCATCGCTGCTTCGGTTCGGGATGGAGCGCTCGACGATGAAGTAGTCGCGGTTCTCGAGCACGACGCTCCAGTTGCCGGCAAGGCCGGCGCCGACTCCTTCGCGCGTCGCGCTCCACCAGCCGGCGCAGGCGCCGGCCGTGCACCGACCGCGCGCGGCGTGGTCGTCTGCAACCCGGGCCGCCAGCAGCGCCTCCGGCCCGAAACGCCAGATCCAGCCCGCTTCGGCGCCGGCGGCAACCAGCCGCCGCGGCAGCACGGCCCAGCGCACGCCGTAGCGCGCCGCCACGTCGTCGCGCACTGAAGGTGGGGTCGACGCCGCATAGAACGTCGCGCGGTCGCGCAGTCTTTCGTAGGCGCGCACCTCGCCGGTCGAAAACACGAGGGAACCGCGCTCGGGAAACGCAACGACGGGCTTGCCGGTCAGTGCCGGGACCAGCTCGGAAAAATTCGGCGGCGCAAGCACGACGTCGCGCCCCGCGTGCGCGGCAAGACTGTCGTACACCTCGGCGGCGGCTCCTTGCGGCGCGCCGGGCAAAGCCGGCGGATGCTCGCTGACACCGCGGCGAACGCGATCGGCGGCGGTCGAGTACGCAAGGACGACGACGAGACCGGCGAACGCAGCAGCGACGACCGCGCGACGGCCCCCTGCGACGGAAGAGTCGCACGCGAGCCACACCAGCGCGTACGCAAGAAGCGCCGGCACGGGGACGAACCATCCGAGGCGGTACAGCATCCACGGCACGAACACCTTTCCGGCAATGCTCGCGACGCCGGGTACGAAAAGGAGCGCGCAAGGAACGAGCGTGAGCGCGAGCAACAGCGGCGCGCCCGCGTCACGCTTTCGTCGCACGACGGCGATCGCGACGGCGAGCAGGGCCGGCAGCGCCACCAGGCCGAACACCGCGCCGGGATGCACGACCCATGCGGCCGAGGAGCTGGCCACGATGCGATTGAGCGAAAGATGGGCGCGCACCACCGGGTTGTCCGGCGCGGCAAGCGAGATGCCTTCGTCGCCGAAAGTCAGCGCCAGCGCGAGCGCCTGGCCGATCGGGTAGAGAGCCGGCGCGAGCATTCCTGCGACCAGCAACCAGCGCCTGCGCACCCACACCAGCAGCGTGCGCCCGCGCAGCACCGCTACTGCGATGCCCGAAGCAAACAGCGCCATCGCCAGCAGCAGGCTGTGTACCGAGGCCGTTGCTGCCGACGCCGCTGCGACGATCACCGCTTCGCCGACGCCGTCGTCGCCTTCCTCACCGTCCCGGCGCGCCGCGTCGATGACGAGCGCGACGAGGACCGGTGCGAGCACGAAACCGGCGAACAGCTTGTCCTGGTAACCGCGCACCAGCAGCGGCAGGTCTTCGGTGCCCCAGATCCAAGCCGGCGACAGCGCCACCGCGGCAGCGACGAGCAGCGATGCGCGAGGCATCGGGCGAAAGATCGCGCGCGCAAGCGCCGCCTGCGCAGAGACGACGAGCACGATGCAGGCCGCTGCCAGCGGCCCGGCCTGGATCTGCCACGCCTTCCCACCGCAGATGCTCACGACGACGCTCTGGAGCATCAGCCAGGCGCTCCACAGGAAGCGCGGATGCACGAGCGAGTCGCCGGTTGCCGGGTCCGCACCGAGCGCCATCTGCGAGAAGCCGAAGTGTCCCGACGCGATCCAGCCCTGCACGAACGAGAGGTCCCACCAGTCGTCGACGTTGGCGCCGCTGTAGATCAGCGTCGGCACGACGAGCAGCGCAGCGGCAAACACGAATGCTGCAGCTTCGAGGCCGGAAATGCCGTGTTCCCCGGAAATTTCGCCGTGCTCGTGCCGCCGGCGTGGCTCTTCGTATTCGACCAATGCTGCGCGACTTACGCCGCGACGGCGCGCACGCACGAACGCAGCAACGACAAGACAGACGAGCGCCGCGCCGAGCAGCGCCGGCGCGAGCACAACCGGCGCGCGCGCAAGGTACAGCGGCAGCAGCACAACCGACGCGAACGCGATCGACAGGCTCGCGTCCACCGCAAGAGCGCCACTGCCCCAGCCGCGAGAGAAGCGTTCCGGCGAGAACCCGCGCCGGAGCGTGAAGCCCGGCACCCACAGCAGCGCGACGATGACGGCGAGAGCGAGCACCGCGACCCGCGTCAGTTGAGGTAGCCGAGATCGCGCAGTCTCTGCATCACCGCGGCTTCCTCTTCGGCGGAATACTCGTGGGCAGCGCCGCCGGGGCGCTGGTCGTCGCCCGAGGCCGCGCTGCGACGAACGGGACGCGAGGCCAGCAGCCCGGGATCGAGAATTTCCCCGATCACACGCCCGTCCATGTCTTCGGGAATTTCCTGGTCGAGCAGGTAAAGGATCGTCGGCGCCAGGTCGATGATGGACGCCTGCGGCGGCAGGGCCCCGCCGCGCACCAGCGGGCCGGCCGCCACGAACGTTCCGTTGTCACGGTGCATGCCGGAGTAGCGGTAGGTTTCGTCCCAGATCCTTGCCGATCCGAAATCGGAAAGTCCGTAGAAGATGTCGCTGTCGTCCTCGGGCAAAAGAACGAGGTCCGGCGCCTCGTCGAGGCGGCCGCCGTGCCAGATCTCCTCGCGCCGAAGCGCTTTGGCGACAAGAGGCCGGCCGAGCTCGGGATCCTTCCATGCCAGCAGCGAAGCAGCGATTTCGTCGCGGGTTCTTTCGTACTCGGCGCCGCGCTCGACGATGCCGCGCGGCTCGCGGCCGCGCACGTTGAGGAACAGGGAGCCGTAGTGGCGCCCGAACGAATACGCGCGGCTTTTCTCCCAGTCCACGTTGTGGAACGAAAGGAAGAAGCGCTTCAGCAGCGCGTCCATCGAATACACGTTTTTGTACTCGGCGTGCTTGGCGATGCCGAGGCCGTCGACGATGCGGTGCACGTTGCGCAGGCTCAGGCCCGAGCGAAGCGCGAGGGATTTCAGGCGTGTCACGCCGTCCGATGCCAGGCGAAGATGTCCGAGCTCGACCAGCAGGTTGTTCAGCACGACGAATCGCGACGCCCGGCCCATCCCGTGGTCGCTCATCAGGATGACCGTCGCGTCCTCGCCGGCCTTTGCGATGACCTTGGCGATGTCGTCGTCGAGACGGCGGAACCAGCGCAGCACCGCCGCTTCGTGCCTGCCCGCTGCCGCCCCGCCCCTTCGGCGGCGCCACGGGTGTCCTTCATCGAGCGCATGCCAGAGCTGGTGCAGGATGCGGTCGACGTCGAAGTAGACCGTCATGAAGAAGTCCCAGTCATCCCGGTCCATCAGCAGCAGCGTCGTGCGCGTCAGCAGGTCGAGCAGCTCGTCGCTGGCATCGAAGAACGCGCGCGCGCCGCGCTCGGAAAACGTCTCGGACGGATAGATGCGGTAGTCGCCGACCTTCGCTTCGATCTCCGCCGCCAGCGACAGCGGATACGTGTAGTCCTTCGCGAAATACGGTGTCATCCAGCCGCTGACGAAACTGCCGCGCACGGGCTCGACCGGATACGTGATCGGGACGTTGACGACGCCGACCGTCAGTCCCGCGTCGCTCAGCAGCCGCCACAGCGTGCGCCCGCTCCGCATGCTCGCGTTGACCGGCGGGAACAAGTAGCTGCCCGGGCGCCGATACAGGAAATCGTAGACGCCGGTTCGGCCCGGGTTCATGCCGGTCGCAAACGACGTCCACGCCGGGCCCGATGTCGGCGGCATCGTCGACTGCAACGGTCCGCCGGCTCCGCGCTCCAGAAGGCGCGCGATCGTCCGAAGGTGCCCGGCAGCGGCCCAGCGCGAAAGCAGGTCGAACGGCGCGCCGTCCAGACCGATGACGAGCACGCGGCTGCGAGGTCTGGCGGTGCTCATGCCGCTTCGCGCGGCGGTCGCGGTGTGAAGCGCTCGCTGCTTTGGGCAGCACTGCGGCGGCCCGAGACCCGCGGCGCGCAGGCCCGCAGCGCTTCGCCGATGCGCCTCAGCATCCAGCGCGCGCCGCGGCGCAGCAGCTCGGCGGTGGGCAGGGCCGCGACGTACGCTTCGAGCATCTCGATGCTCGTCTGCGGCTGGGATACCAGGCCGAGGCGCACCAGCCTCGCGCCGTGGCGATCTCTTGCAGCAACCGGCGAGTCGCACCACTCGAGCAAAGGCGCAGCGGCGCGCACTGGATCGCGCGCCTCGTGCACCCAGGCGCGGCCGCGCAGTCCCATTCGCGAGATTTCGCCTTGACGTGCGGGCGCGGACGCAAGCATCGCGGCGAGCGCCGCGCCGTCGCCGGCGGGAACTTCGAGAACGAGGCCATCGCAAGCGAGCCCGCGGCCCGTCTCGCTGAGCGCGGTGGTGATGCAGGTGAGGCCGTGGGCCAGCCACTCGATCACGCGGTTCTCGGCGCCAAGCGTGCGCTCGTACAGCGGCAGCTCGATGTGCAACGCGACATCGCACGCTGCGTAGATCCCCGCGAGGCGCTCGGACTCCACCCATCCGAGCACGCGAACGCGCGACGGCTCGAGAGCCGCCAGGCGCGACAGCAAAGCGCCGCTGCTCGCTTCGTCGTGCCCCGGAATTGCGCCGCCGGTCATGACGACGCGAAGCCGCTTTTCCCGCTGCATCGCTTCGGCAAGGGCATCGCAGAGCGTCTCGACGTCACACCACGTGTTGACGCCGCCGGACAACAGCAAGACGAAATCCCCGTCGTCGAATCCGAGGCGGGCGCGCGCGGTGGACCGGTCTTCGGTTACCTGAACGGGATCCACACAGCAGGGAATGGTCGCGACGAGCTGCTCACCGGCCGTTCTCGCCGACAGGCGTCCGGCAAGGCCGAGCTGGCCCGTCAGCGCGTGGGCCTGGGGAGCGCAGACTGCGGAGAAACGGTCGGCCCTCTCGAGGACCGCTTCGAACAGGGTCCAGAAATGCACGATGCTCCAGTCACTGCCGGCGCGCGCGGCCTTGGCCTGGGCCTCGGCCATGATGTCGCCGAACACGTCGGCCCAAAGCGGCGCGTCCAGGCGCAGGCGACACGCGAGCGCAGCCGCGTACACGGTGACACCGACGACGCCGTCGGGAGCGAACGCATCGATGCGACGACGCAGCGCAGCGTCGAGCAGCTCCTTCTCGTGCGTGAACTCGATCGTGAGGCCGGGGCGGTTGCCGCTGCATGGCGGCGGAGCCTGGTCCTCATCGAGCACGCAAACGAGCAGCACGTCGTGACCCGCGCCCGCAAGCGCCGACGCAAAATGTGCCGAGCGAAGGCCGGGTCCTGCATGGCGCCTGGACGCAACCACGGCCGGCACACCCATGCCGACGACGAGGATGCGGCTCACGACGCTACCCCGACCTCGGCGCGCCGCTCCGCGAGCAGCGACGGAAGTTGACGGTAGGCCGCCAGCGCCGGCCTCGCCTGCGCCCAGCTGCGCAGCGATCCGAGCCACGCGAGTTCGGCGCCGAGCCAGCGAAGTCCGAACAGGTGCCGTGCGACCAGCCGCATGCGACTGCGGTGGTACATGGCAAGATACGCCGCCGACCCGGCCCCCGCCACGGATGCTTCGGCGTGGCGCGCATTGCTCCCGGAAACGTAGACGCTGCGCAGGCCCCTGGCTGCTGCACGCAGGCACAGATCGACTTCCTCGTAGTACGCAGGGGCGAATCTCTCGTCGAAGCCGCCGAGAAGCCGCCACGTCCGGCTGCGCAGCGCCATCAGCGCGCCGCAGACGTAGTCGACATCGGCAGTTTGGCGGAATGCCGCGCCGTCGCGGCTGCCGCGGCCGATGTGGGAGGTCAGGCCGTTGGCCGCAATACGCGCGCCCGCGTGCTGCAGCGTGATCCCGTCCGCATCGAGAAGGCGGGCGCCGGCCACCGCAACCGAAGGATCCTCGAGCGCAGCGACCAGTGGCGCGAGCCATCCTTCGCCGACGACGCAGTCCTGGTTGACGAACACGAGCACCGACGGCGGATCGTCTTCGGCGAGAAGCAGGTCGACGCCGCAGCGGACTGCCCCCGCAAATCCACGATTCCGCGCGAGCGGCAGAATGCGCACTCGGCCCTCGGACCGCCGTGCCCGTCGCGCGGCGATGCAGGCGCTGTCGTCGTCGCTGCCGTCGTCGACGACGAGAACGTCGATGCCGGGGGCCGTCGCGAGCAACGCGTCGAGGCAGTCGTCGAGGAATGCGGCGCCGCGAAAAACCGGCACGACCGCCGCAACGCGACCGGAACTGCCGGAGCGCGCTACAGTTTTTGTAGCGCTACAAAAATCGTAGCACGCCGCCGGATCCGCTTCGCGTGCTGTCGCGGTAGCGTCGGCGGGTTCGAGAACGCTCGCGTCCGAAGACGCCGTTGCGGCAGCGCTCGTCACGCGACTTGCGTCTCCCGCACCGCTGTCGCCGCGGTACGCGGCCGCGCGCCGCCGGATTCGGACACGAACCCTGCCGTCCACGCGGCAAGACCCGCGACCAACAACGGCGCAAGCAGCACGGCCTCGATCATCGCAGCGGCGCCCTCGCCTGCCTGCCACTGCGCAAGCCGCCAGAGCCTCCCGGGCAGAAGCAGCAGCGCCGCCACGCGACTGGCGGCGAACGCAGAGCCCGGCATCGCCACGCGCTTTCGCGCAATCGCGGCCGTGGCGCCGAGTCGAACCTGGTGCCGCATCATCCGGGCGACCCCGCGCGGATGCTCGTGCAGCGTCGAAGCGGTGTCGCTTCGCAGCACGGCAAGACCGAAGCTGCGAAGCACCTGCGAAAACACGAGGTCCTCCCCAGGCCAGAGGTCGGGGAATCCCGCGGCGCGGTCGAACGCGTCGGCGCGGCAGAGCAGCGTCGTCGACGGCGGGAGCCACGACGGCGGCGGCGGCCTCCTGGAGGCAGCTTCCTTGAATTCGAGGAGGTGACGGGCGCGCGCGATGGCCCCGCCGCAGCACGCTACCCTCGCGCTGAGCGCTGCAGCACCGCGACGGGCGAGCTCGCCTGCCATCGCCGCAGCGCCGCCGGCCTCGAGGCGGCAGTCGGCATCGACGAACAGCAACAGCTCGTCCGCAAGGCCATCACTTGCATGCGGGAGGCGGGCCCGCGCCGCGTCGCGCCCGCGGTTTCGCGCAGCGCCCGCCGTCATCGCGTGGTCACTCTCGACCAGCTCGACCTTCGCGTCGCGGTGCACCCACGCGCGCACGACAGCGGCGGTCGGATCGTCGCGGCTCGTGACGACGAGCACGCGCGAGACGAAATCGGCGTTGCCGAGGCGCAGCGCCTCGAGCGTGGCGCCGATGGTTTTTTCGCCGCGGCGGGCGGGAATGACGGCAACGCAGGCCATGGTGGGTATCCGTCGGATCGAGGAGGCGGATCAGCCCGCCGGTGCACGCGGCGGCCGCGCGGCCGCCATCCGTGCTGGCGGCCTCGAGGCCGCCATCAGTACTGGTCCTGGGTCACACGCAGGACTTCGCCGATCGTCGTCGTGCCGTCGGCCACTTTCCAGAATCCGTCCATGCGCAGCGTACGCATGCCGCGGCCGACGGCGTCCTGCTTGATGCGGTCGGCAGTGGCGCGCGAGACGATCAGGTTGCGGATCTGGTCGTCACAGCTCAGCAGCTCGTAGATGCCGCCGCGGCCGTGGTAGCCGGTGCCGGCGCACTCGCTGCAGCCGGCCGACTCGTAGACGACGACTGCCTTGGTGCCGCGCGGTCCGAGCTCGCGCAGGAACTCGGGAGATGCCTCGACGTGGTGACGGCAGCGTTCGCAGACGCGGCGCACGAGCCGCTGGGCCAGCACGCCGATCAGCGACGAGGCGAGCAGGTAGTCTTCGACGCCCATGTCGAGCAGGCGCGAGATCGCGCCTGCCGCATCGTTGGTGTGCAGCGTGGAGAACACGAGGTGGCCGGTCAGCGCGGCCTGGATCGCGATCTCGGCCGTCTCCGCGTCGCGGATCTCGCCGACCATGATGACGTCGGGGTCCTGGCGCACGATGGACCGGAGTCCGTTCGCGAACGTCAGGCCGATCTGCGATCGCACGTGGATCTGGTTGACGCCGCGAAGCTGGTACTCGACCGGATCCTCGATCGTGATGATCTTGAGCTCCGGCGAGTTGATCTTGTCGAGGCCGCCGTAAAGCGTCGTCGTCTTTCCGGACCCGGTCGGGCCGGTGACGAGAATCAGGCCGTGCGGCTGCGAGATCATGTGCGAGAAGTTGCCGAGGATGTCCTCCGGCATTCCGAGGCGCGAAAGATCGACGACGACGCTGGATCGGTCGAGGATACGAAGCACGACGCTCTCGCCGTACAGCGTCGGCAGGCTCGAGACGCGAAGATCGATCTCGCGCCCGACCAGGCGCAGCTTGATGCGCCCGTCCTGCGGCAGTCGCCGCTCGGCGATGTTGAGCTTGGCCATCAGCTTGATGCGCGAGATGATCGCGGCCGTAAGGTTGCGCGGCGGCGGATCCTGGTCGTGCAGCACGCCGTCGATGCGGTAGCGCACGCGCAGCTCGTTCTCGAACGGCTCGACGTGGATGTCCGAAGCGCGCTGCTCGACGGCACGCGACAGCGTCTGGTTGACGAGCCGGATGACGGGCGCCTCGCTGGCCATGTCGCGAAGGTGCTCGACGTCCTCCTCGTCCTGCGTGAGGATCTCGATGCTGCCGTTGTCGCCTTCCTCGCCGCCGTCGCCCTCGCCGAAGATCGCCTCGAAGCGCTCCATCAGCTCGCGGGGACGCACGAGGACCGGCTGCACGGCCAGCCCCGTCACCTGCTCGAGCACCTCGATCGTCGCGGTGTCGCCGGGATCGGCCATCGCCAGGCGAAGCACCCCGTTGTCGACCGAGATTGGCAGCACGCGAAGCGAGCGCATGAACTCGACCGAGACGTGCTCGAGGCTCGGCGGCTCGGCCGGTATCTCCGAAGCGCGCGCCATCGGCATGTCGTGATAGGCAGCCAGGATCGGCAGAAGGTCGTCCTCGGAAAGGAAGCCGAGCTCGACGAGCATTCGCTCGATTCGCTCGCCCTTCTCGGCCGAGAAGCGCCTCACCTTTCTCAGGTCGTCGGGCGAGACCTTGCCGGAAGCCAGGAGCGCCTCATCCAGGCCGCTCGAGACGACCGGCCCCTCGGGCGGGCGCACGAGGTCGACGCTCTGCTGGGTTGCCATTGGTGCCTTAGCCTGCCCCGCTTCGCGGCCCCGCTCAAGTAGCGATCTGCGCGGCGGGCAGCCCGGGCACCTGGTCTTCGTCGGGCTGCGCCGCACGCTCCAGCAGCGCGACGATCCGCTCGCGCTGGGACCGGATGCCCGTGCCGATGAAAACGCCGCGTGCCCCGCTGCCGCCGATGGCCGGGCCTTCGAGGACCGAGAGCTCGACCCGGCCGCAGACGTACTGGAACAACCAGGTAGGACCTTCGTCCTCGTGAAGGAATCCCTTGGCCCTGAGCACTTGCGGCGGCAGGCCGGCCAGTGCGCTCTCGAAAGCGCGCCGGTCGATGCGCACGGCCGACTTCCACGCGAACGACTCGATCGCGTCCTCGTCGAGGTGACTCTGGGCAGTAGGCGGCTCCTCGGCCGCAGCTCGCGCGGCGGCGCGCGCCGAAGAAGTTGCCAGCAGCAGCTCGGCGCCGGCAAAACGGCCGCCGGGCGCCGCCTCGCAGATGCTCGCACGCGGATTGCGCCGCGCCAGCGAAGTCTTCACGCGCGCGACGCGCGAAGGCGCGGCGACGTCACATTTGGAGACGACGAGAAAATCGGCAGCTTCCACCTGGCGGCGCCCGGCGCGTGTGGCCGCCGCTACTCGCCACGCCGTCGCGTCGACGACGCAGACGATGCTGTCGACGCCGATCCCGCAGCGGCGAAGGCGCTCGGCAACGGGTCCGGGATCGGCCGCACCCGTCGTCTCGATGACGAGGAGCAGAGGGTCCACGCGGCGCACCAGCTCGTCGACGGCAAGGTCGAAGCGGTACTCGTCGATGCTGCAGCAGATGCAGCCGGAAGCGAGCTCGACGACGCGCTCGGCGTGCTCGAAGCCCGCCAGCACCTGCCCGTCGACGCCGATCTCGCCGATTTCGTTGACGATGAGCGCAATGCGGCGAGGATCCTCTTCGCGTGCCAGCAGCGCGCGAAGGAGCGTCGTCTTTCCGCTGCCGAGAAAGCCGGTAACGATGGTCGCGGCAACGCGTGGCGAGGACATCGTCGTTAGCTGCCTGCCCGGTCGTAGCGATCGTGCAGGCGCACGATGTCGTCGAGCTCGGGCGTCGAAGCCTCGAGAAGCTCGACGTCACCGGTAGCCTCGAAGCGGTGGCGGCGCCCCGGCGGCACGTGGAACACGCTACCCGCCTCGAGATCCTCGACGCGAGGCGGACCATCGTCGTCCGACCAGTGCACGCGCAGGGTGCCGCGAAGCACGTAGATCGTCTCCTCCTTGACGCGGTGGAACTGGTAGCTCAGCGCGTGGCCCGCGCGGATGAACAGGATCTTTCCCGCGTAGCGTCCGCTGTGGGCCCAGATCAGCTCATGGCCCCACGGTTTTTCGACACGCACGGGCCGCCGCGCTTCTTCGCTCTTTACCACTGCTTCACCACCACTACCCCTGCACTACCCCTGCGTCGCCGGGCGCGGGCCCCGCCGGCCGGCCGCCAGCTCTCAGGTGGGACACTTCGGCTCGGGCCCCGTTCCGACCGCGGCTTTCAGGGTGGCGAGCGCGTCGTTCGCCGTGATCTTGCCGTCGCCGTTGAAGTCGCAGATCGAAAGCTCGCAGGTCTGGCTGCCGACCGCCGCCTTGAGCACGGCGAGCGCGTCGCTGGCGAGGATCTGGCAGTCGCCGTCGACATCGCCGCAGACCGGGCAAGCCTGCGTCGTAGTCGTCGTCTGGTTGCAGTGGGGAATCGCGGTCCCCGAGCAGGACCCGTCGTGGCAGGCATCGTCCCTGGTGCAGGGGTCGCCGTCGTCGCACGGGTCGATGTTGTTCTGGTTTTCGCACGAGTGCGAGCCCTCGCTGCACGAATCGGTCGTGCACGGGTTGTTGTCGCTGCAGTCGCGCGCCGGGCCGCCGCTGCAGGCGCCGCCGCTGCAGGTGTCGCCGACCGTGCAGAACAATCCGTCGTCGCAGGGCAGCGAATTGTTGTCGTGCTCGCAGGCGGCGGACTGTTCGTCGCAGGCGTCGGTCGTGCACGGGTTGGCGTCGCC
>DASXOZ010000066.1 GCA_036493895.1 Candidatus Binatia bacterium
CTTTATCGAAGGCTGGTACAACCCGCGCCGGCGGCACTCGTCACTGGACTACATGTCGCCGGCCGAGTACGAGAGGAGAAACTGGCTGGCTGCGTAGCAGCCCAGCCCACAACCATCCACGGAAACGGGTTAATTCCAAACTCGCGGGGCTGGTAGGTAGGTAGCCACCGCCAGACTTGGAGCGGCGCGACAGTTCTCCGCGCCGCTGCTGCGCGGTGCACCAGCCGCGGAGCCCCTGCGGTAGTCGAGGGCGGCTAGCGGCATCGCAGGCCGGGGGCCTGTCGGGCCCCTCCCCGGCCTGGGAAGCCCTCGAACGCCACCGCGACGTCGCTCGCTTGGCATGAACGGCTACGAAGCCGGTGGCAACGGGCAGTGTGAGACGACCGGTACGAGTGCCGCCTTGAATGAAGGGGGCCCAGTGGGGGCCCCGCTAGAATCGCGGTGAGCGTCATTCTAGGCGCAAGGTGTCACGGCTATAACATATTGAGTTTACTGGGAGTTCTGGTGCCCCCGGCGCGACTCGAACGCGCGACCCCAGGATTAGGAATCCTGTGCTCTATCCACCTGAGCTACGGGGGCACAGGATGGGACGCGTCTCTTAACCCGTCCGGCGCGGTCGTTCCACCGGAGCCGGCGCAGCCGTCGTCGACGCGGGACCGCGAGGCAGGCGCCGCCGCTCAGTCAATCTCGAGCCGCCGCCCGTCCTTGTCCTGCAGCACGAACTTGCCGAAGAACGCCCTGCCCCGCCGCCTCTGGAAGATACTGACGGCAATCAGCCAGACGCGCACGACGCGGCGCGGAGGCTCGCCGATGTAACGACGGTAGTCGGCAATGAGATCACGCTCTTCGTCGACCCAGCTCTCGAGATCGTTGTTGCCGCTTCGTACGACGACGTGGAACTCGCGGTCCTTCCACGTCGGCAGCGGGCACCAATAGCCGGTGCCGGCGGGAAGCTCGGCGCTCCACGTGTAGGTGATGTCGCGCCCGTTCTCGAACTCGACGGCGACGCTCAGGTAATCGTGCGAGGCCTGCGTGTCTTCGCGCAGCATCGACGGAAGCTCGTCGATCTTCCAGCTCCATCGAAGGTTGCTGCCCTCGGTGAGATCGAACGCCGCATCGTGCTGCAGGATGCTGACGTTGCGCTCGGTGTGGCACGCGATGCAGGGACGCTCGTCTTCGACTGCGCTCCGGAAAATGTCGCTCTGGCCGAGCATCCACAGGTAGCGCCACCCTTCCGGCGCGGGAACCGGCTTCGCGATTCTCGCTTGCTCGGCGGCCAGGCGTCCTGTGCCATCTGCCGCGGAAAGTGCCGCGAGGCCGGCAGCAGCGTCGCTGCGCCAGCGAATGACGACGACAGTCAATCCGCCGCGGAACTTTCGATAGTCGTTGAGCGACGTCGAGATGCGGCCGCTGTCGTCTCCCCACTGTCCGGGAAAGTAGCCGGCCAGGTACAGGCGTCCCGGCGCCTCCACACGAAAGCTGTGCGAGTCGCGGGTGCCGTTGAAGATCGCACCGCCCTCCCCGACCCTCATCCAGAGCTGGAACTGGGGCCCAACCCAGAGGTCGAGCGGATCGGACAATACGACGCGTCCCGCCGCGAACGTCGAAACCCACTCGCCGTCGTCGAGATCGAGACGCGTATCGAGCCACGGAAGCTGCGAGGCTTCCACGTCATAGATCTTCGCCGAAACGATCGCGCCTGAGTGCTCGAGCTTCTCGAGCGAAGAGAACCAGCTCCGGAGCGCGCCGCGTTCGACCGCCGCCTGGCTGCTGGCCGATTTGCCGCCGCGGACCGACCGCCACCGTCGCGCGGCGACCCGAAGATCCTGGGCGATTCCCATGCCGGTGTTGCTTAGCCGTGCCGCGGAGGCCGGACAAGGGGATGCGTCTGCGGGCGTTGCGCCGGCGATCTCGCTACCATGCGTCGATGCGGCGTCCGCTGCTCGAGCTTGCAGGGGCGCTCGTTGTCTTCCTGCTCACCATCGCAGTTGCCTGGCCGTCGCTGCAGTTCGGTTTTGTCGACGACGACCACGCGGTAGTCCTCGAGCGCAAACCCTTTTGGGAAATGGGGTTGAGCGATTTTCTTCACTCACGACCTTATGCCACGGGACGGCACTTCCTGGCCGTCACTCTCGACCTCGACCGGCTCCCTTCGGGGACAGTCCCTTTGCCGTTTCACGCGACGAACATCGCCATCGCGGGACTTTTGTCGGTGCTGGTCCTCGTGCTCGCGCTTCGTCTGGGACTCAGCGCTGCAGCGGCTTCGGTGGCGGCTGCGCTGTTTGCCGTTCATCCAGTCCACGTCGATGCGGTCTCCTCGATCGTCGGCCGCTGCGAGGCGCTGGCGGCCATCGGCGTGGTGGGAGCCTTGCTGGTGGCGCTCGGTCCAGCGGACCCGGCACGGCGGCGAGCCGGCCCGTGGCTCATTCTCGTGGCAACCGCACTGCTGGCCGGCATCGCGATGCATTCCAACGAGAGCGCGCTTTGCCTGCCGCTCCTCCTGGTCTCAGCGCGTCTACTGCTGGGTGCCAGGGTAGCACTGGCACCGGCGCTGGCAGGGACGGCCGTCGCGATCGCGAGCTGGGCCGCGATCGTCGTTCCATTGATGCCGACGATGGCGCCGACGGATTTCGTCGACAATCCCCTTGTCCACATGCCGGCGACCGAGAGGATTCCGAAGGCCTGCGCGATCCTGTGGGACTACGCGCGTCTTCTCGTGTGGCCCCACCCTCTTCTCGAAGACCGCTCGTTTCGCATGACCGATCCCTCGCTGGCATCCGGTACCATCGCGGTCGCGGCGTGGCTCCTGGTCGCGTGGATGGTCTGGCGCCTCGCGCGCCGTCATCGGGTGGCGGCTTTTGCCATCGCGTGGTTTCCGCTCGCGTTCGCGGTGACCGCAAACATTGCAGGCACCATCGGCGTGATGATGGCCGAAAGGTTGCTGCTGTTGCCGTCCGTCGGTGTCTGCCTGCTTGCCGGCCTCGCGTTCGAGCGGTTCGCATCGACTTTGCGTGCGCGCGCGCTCGCCACGGTCGCGACTGTCGGAGTTGTCATCACATTGTTCGTGCTGTTTCGCGCGCGACAGGCGCCGTGGAACGATCCGGAGAGCTACTTCGCGATATCGGCGGCATCCTCTCCCCTTTCGGCAAAGGCCCAGTTCGATTACGGCACCTGGCTGCTGCACCGCGGCGAACGCGAAGATGCAGAAGCTTCGTTTTCCCGCGCGCTCGCCCTCGTTCCGTCTTTCGCCATGGCCAATTCGCTGAAGGCCCAGAGCATGGCCGAGCGTGGCGACGCCGGTGGCGCGGCCGAAAGCTACCTCGCTTACATCGCGACGACTCCGGACGATACGAACGCACTCAAGAACCTCGCCAGCCTGCTGATGCAGGCAGGCCGGCCTCGCGAGGCGCTGCACTGGGCCCGGCGCCTGGTCGAGCTTCTGCCTGGAGACCAGGGCGCCGTGGACGTGCTCGAGGCTGCCGAGGGCGAGGCGAAGCAGGCGGATGCGAACGACAAGCCAAAGGTTGCGCCTGAAGCGGCGCCACCGAAGGCCGACGCCGCAACGCCTTCGCTCAATCCTTGAACGCCAGCTCGCGAAGCGGAAGTCGGTAGCGCTGCAGCAATCGGTATACCTGGAGCGCGCCCAGGCGCCGCCGCCCCTGGATCGTCCGCCTCTGGCGCCACACCTCGGGAAGACGCGAGAGCGCATTGGCGTAAGCCCGCGCAAGGATGCCGATCAGCGCTGCATGGGAATAGTCGCGGCTGAAGGTACTCGACATTCCTCGCCCGCTGGCCGCCGCATAGCCCTGCGCCGTGTAGCGCGCGATCGTCCACAGCGGGCTCAGCAGCAGGATGCGAAGAGGAAGCAGGCGCACGGCATTCCAGATGCGATTGCGCTCGACGAGATACGCCTTGAGCGCCGAGTGGTACCCGCTCGTCATCGATTTCTTGTGAAAGGCGACTGCGCCGGGCACGTAGCGGCAGCGCCAGCCGCGAAGCTGGCCGCGAAGGCCGAGGTCGAGGTCCTCGAGGTATGCGAAGTAGGATTCTTCGAAAAGCCCGACGTCCTCGAGCATCGCGCGCCGATAGACCGCCGCGCAGCCGTTCGGACAAAGTACTTCGTCGGCTTCCCGGTACTGTCCGGTGTCGCGCTCGAGCCAGCCGCGCGAGCGGCAAAGGCCGTCGGGGTAGACCAGCAGCCCCGTGGAATCGAAGACGTCGCGGCGATCGAACATTCTTACGTTGCTGGCGAACATCCCGAAATCCCGATCCCGGTCGGCCGCGTCGTCCATTTGCGCGAGAAAATTTTCGTCGAGCTCGGCGTCGTTGTTGAGCAGCAGCACCAGCTCGCCCGTCGATGCCGCGTACGCAGTGTTGTTGCCGGCGCAGAAACCGGTGTTGGTCGCCAGCTCGATGACGCGCACGCGGGGGAAGGAGGTGCGAACCAGCTCGGCGCTTCCGTCGCTCGAGCCGTTGTCGACGACGAGGACTTCGTAATCGGTGAAGGTCTGCTTGTGGACGGCCGCGAGGCAATCGACGAGAAGATCGCGCCCGTTCCAGGTCAGGATGAGGATCGAAAATCGGGGCATCGCGGCAGGGTCCGTGATCGAGGATGCCGCAGTTGCTCAGCCGGCCGCGACGCCCCGCGGTGATACGCGTCGCGGGCGCCGTTTGCGCTCACCGTTTGCGCTCAGCAGCGCCTCACGTAGCCGCCGCCGCTGCGATCGCCGACGCGGCTTTCGACGAGCACATCGGCCTTGGCGAGCAGGTCCTCGCTGTGGCAGTGCTTTTCGATCATCAGCGTCAGGTCGCTCAGGTCGTGCAGGAGCATCTGCTCGGCCTGGGTGCGCGCGGCGGGATCCGACAGCACGTGGATCAGGTCGAGCACGAGGTCTTCGAGCTCGAGGCTCTCGAGCTCGACGGCCATCTCGAACGCGCGGTCAAGGGAGACCGCGGAGGCCGCTTCGCGGTGCAGGGTTTCGATCACCGCTGCCGACTGCTGGACCACGGAGTCCTCGACGACGAAATGGAGCTGGTCTCCGGCCTGCTCGATCAGCGCCCGCACCAGGGCCAGCGCGCCGACGTGGCCGGCCTCGTGGCGTGCCATCGACATCCAGAACCGGTGAAGCTCGGGCTCGTCGCGGAACGTCGCCGCAAGACGCGTGTAGATGCCCATCGCCAGGGACTCGAGGCGGGAAGCCTCATCGATGGTCCTGCCGAGGGCCTTCGTCATCGAACGCCTGCTACCAGAGCGCCCCCACGGACGCGAGCCCGAAGTGTAATGGGGTCAGGCACCAGAGGAATGGGGTCAGGCACCATTCCTCTGGTGCCTGACCCCATTACATTCCGGTTATCTTTACGCTGGAGCGGCGGCGGCGGTGGCGGGGACTCGGCCCCTCAGGCCGGGTGCGGTGCCGAGCATCTTCTCCATCTGCTGGAGCTTGGCGGCAAACCCGGTGTCACCCGACTGGCGCTCAGCCACCGAGCGCACCGCGCGAAGAATGGACGTGTGATTGCGGCCGCCTAGGGCGTGCCCGATCTCCGGCAACGACGCTGCCGTCAGCTTGCGGCACATGTACGCGGCGATGTGGCGCGGCCACGCGACGCGGCGCGAGCGGTCCCTCGACAGCAGCTCGTCCCTTGTCAGCCCGTGGACCCATGCGACGGTGTCGATGACGACGTCGAGGTCGATCGGTCCGCGGCGCGCCAGGTAAGGCGTGATCATCGTTTCGACCACCCCGTCATCCAGAGGCAGCGACTGGTGATTGCTCGCCGCGCGCAGACGCGAGACGAGCCCTTCAATCTCACGCACGCTGCCCTGGAGCTGCACGGCGAGGCGATCCAGGATGTGGTCGTCGAGATGGATTCCCGCTTCGACGAGCTTTCCCTTGAGGATGCGAAGACGAAGCTCGCGGTCGAGCGGGCCGAGGTCGGCGAGAAGTCCGCCGGCGAATCGGCTCTGCAGGCCTCTCTCGAGATGCTCGAGCTCATCGGGCGGACGGTCGCTCGCCAGCGCGATCGGTTTTCCACTCTGATGCAGCAGGTTGAATACGTGGTAGAGCTCCTGCTGGGTACGCTTCTTGCCTGCAAGGAACTGCACGTCGTCGATCAGAAGTGCATCGGCGCCGCGGAACTCGCGGTGGAACGCTTCCATGCGGCCGCCCTGCAAGGACTCGACCATGCGGCGCGTGAAGTCTTCGCCCTGGTAGTAGAGCACGCGCTTGCCGCGCGCACGCAACGATTGGGCCACCGCCAGCAGAAGGTGCGTCTTGCCGAGGCCGACGCCGCCGTACAGGAACAGCGGATTGCCGCCTTCCCGTGTGCTGCCTTCGGCGAGTTGACGCGCGCCCAGGTACGCGAGGCGGTTGCCCTCGCCGACGAGGAAGCCGTCGAATGTTTTTTCGCGCGCGGGTTTGGCAGCCGAAGCTTGCGCGGTGCGCGAAGTGTTCGCGACGGCCTTGATGCCGCGGCCGCGCTGCCCCGTCGCCAGGCCGAGCTGGCCGACGACGACGACGACCTGGCACGACTTCTTGGCTGCCGCGCAAACGGAAGCTTCGATCGTGGGCAGGAACGACTGCTTGACGCGGTCACGAAACAGCCCGAACGGCGCTTCCAGCGTCAGGGTTTCCCCGTCGAAAGAGCGAGGTCCGAGCTCGAGAATCCAGGTCTGAAAATCTTTTTCCGATACGCGCTCCTCGATGAGGGCGCAGGCACCGTGCCAGAGACGTTCCGCTTCGTTGCTTCCAGTCACGCTTCACCTCTTGTTCGTCGCCGGGCCAGGATCGGGCGACAGTGCAGGTTGATCGTCGCCGGCCCGCGACGTTCTGCCCCAAGGCTGTCCAATTCGCTTTTTGGGATACCGCCCGGCACAAGCGTCGAACGCGAAGCGAGTGCGAAACGCGCTCTTTCGTGTCGACATCCGTTGCCGTGCGGTGCGCAGTGTCTACGTGCACGCCCTCCGGTGCGCAACAGGCACATAACGGAAAGGTGATTTTGCAGAGAATTTACCTTGGCGCTCGGTTGCCGTGTTCCATGGTGGATGGTTAGTGCGCGAACTTTCGAGACATTCGCGGGGGTGTCGATAACTCGAATGGTGCACGGGAGCATGTGGGCGCAGCGAGAATCGCAATGATGTGCAGATGATCACTCGTGCGACGGATTCGCGGGCGAACCGATCGCGCGTCGCAACGTGCGCAATGCAATTTGGAAACCTGATGAACGAAAAAGGAAGGGCTGCGCAGTCAGGCCTGCGCGCCGGCACCCTCGCTGCGTGCCGCGGCGGCGCGCCCCTGCTTCCAGTCCGCCAGGGCAACGCCGCTCGTCGCGACGGACGCATGCGTGCGTCCGCTGCCGAGCCCGATCTCGGTGCACATCGCAGCGAAAATCTCGTCGACCGACTCGTAGCGCGGGCCGCCGAGCCGGGCCAGAAGCTCGGCAAGAAGCTGCCATCCGGCCAAAGCGCGGCCCGGAGGCGCGACCGCGGTGCGGAAAAGCTGAAGTCTTCCGCCACGATTGACGTAAGTGCCGTCGGTTTCGAAATGACTTCCGGCGGCGAGCACGTGATCGGCATAAGCCATCGTCTTGCCGATTTCGTCGGCGACGACCAGCGTCTCGCCCATGTCTTCGAGGAACATTCCCCATCGATCCTCGTCGGCTGCGACGACGTCGGCGCGAAGCATGAGGATGCTGTCGACGTCCTCAGGCGGCGCGGTGTGCTCGGTGAATCCGAGAGCGACCAGGCCGGCGCGGTTCGGGAAACGATCGGTCGAAATCAGTTTGTCATCCGTGGGAATCTCCGAGGAGGCCGGAGAAACAACGACGCAGGGTCCGTTTCCGCACAGCGCAGCGATCCTCTTCGCAAGCCATCCCTCTTCCATCGTTGCGTGGGCCGACGCGAGCACCGCGGTACGCCGGTGGCTCTTCAGCGCGTCGGCAGCGCGTGAGACGACCTCATGCGGGTCGGATTCGACGAACTCGCTCCCGCCCCGCACGTAGGAACCGATCAACCGATGCTCGCCGTGGTTGCGCTGCCAGGTGCGGCGGCCGGCGTCGCACATCCAGAACGAATTGACCTCGGAGTTGAAGCGAGGCTTGAGGCGATAGATCCTTTCGTGGCGAAGATCCACGTCGATGTTGCAGCCGGTGGCGCAACCGGCGCAGATCGAAGGCGTAGCGTCGAGGTACCAGACGCGGGCCTGGAAGCGGAACTCGCGGCTGGTCAGCGCGCCGACCGGACAGATGTCGACGATGTTGGTGGCATACGGGTTGTCCACCTGCTTGCCGTCCGCCAGCGTCAGCTCGCTGTGGTCCCCGCGCTCCTTGATGCCCAGCTCGAAGGTGCGCGTGAACTCCTCGAGGAAGCGCACGCAGCGGGTGCACAGGATGCAGCGCTCTTGGTCGAGCATGATGTCGGGCCCGACCGGGATCACCTTGCCCTTGTCGACTTTTTCCTTGAGCGCGAACCGGCTGTGGTAGCGCCCGTAGTCCATGTAGTATTCCTGCAGCTTGCACTCGCCTGCCTGGTCGCAGATCGGGCAATCGATCGGATGATTGATCAGCAGGAATTCGAGCACGCCCTGGCGCGCTTCGATGACGCGCGGATTGTTCGACTCGACGACCATGCCGTCCTGCACGGTCGTGTTGCAGCCGATCTGGAGCTTGGGCAGCGGGTTGGGCTGCTTGGTCGACATCGCGCGGATGTCGACGAGGCACATGCGGCAGTTGCCGGCGATCGAGAGGCCGGGGTGATAGCAGTAGTGCGGAATCTCCAGGCCGGCCATCTCGGCGGCACGCACGAGGTTGGTGCCGTCGGGGACCTCGATGGTCTTCGCGTTGATCGTGACCTTTGCCATCTCGTCTTCCGCCCCTCCGCCTGCGCTCAAGCCGCCGCGGTCGCGTCGGCAGCGACGACGCGCGAGCGACCCGTGGCCGCCGCAAGGAACTCTTCGGGGAACTTCTGCAGGAAGCTGCGCACCGGCATCGCCGCCGCGTCCGACAGCACGCAGATCGTCGTGCCGAGCATTCCTTTGGCAACGCTGTCGAGCGTCGCGATGTCGCCTTCGCTCGCGAGGCCCTCGTCGAGCCGAATCAGCAATTTTTCGAGCCAGCCGGTGCCTTCGCGGCACGGTGTGCACTGCCCGCACGACTCGTGGTGGTAGAAGTGCGCGATGCGGCGCAGCGCGGCCACCATGTCGGTTGAATCATCCATGACGATGATGCCCGCCGAGCCGAGCATCGAGCCGGCCTTGACCACCGAATCGAAATCCATCGCGATGTCGCACTCGTCGGCCTTCAGGATCGGCACCGACGATCCACCGGGGATCACGGCCTTCAGTTTGCGCCCCGGCAGCATGCCGCCGCAGTGCTCGAAGATCAGATCCATCAGCGGCGTGCCCATCGGCAGCTCGTAGGTGCCCGGCCTCTTCACGTGGCCCGACACGCAGTAGAGCTTCGGCCCCGGACCCGACTCCGGACCGATGCCCTTGAACCAGGCCGCTCCCCTTTCGACGATGTGGCGCACGCAGGCCAGAGTCTCGACGTTGTTGACGATGGTCGGGCAGCCGAACACGCCGTAGACGGCGGGAAACGGAGGCTTGATGCGCGGGTTGGCGCGCTTGCCCTCGAGGGACTCGATCAGGCCGGTCTCTTCGCCGCAGATGTAGGCGCCCGCTCCGCGGTGCACGTGAATGTCGAGGCTGTAGGCCGAGCCGAAGACGCTCTGGCCGAGGTAGCCCTTCGCGTAGCAGTCGGCGATGGCCTTGTTCAGCACGTCGGCGCCGAACGCGAACTCGCCGCGAATGTAGATGTACGCAGTGTGGCAGCCGATCGCGAAGGCCGAGATGATCATGCCTTCGAGAAGCTGGTGAGGATCGTGGTCCATGAGGTCCCGATCCTTGAACGTGCCGGGCTCGCTCTCGTCGGCATTGCAGAGCAGGTACGTCGGCTTGCCGGTGCCCTTGGCGAGAAAGCTCCACTTGAGACCGGTCGGGAAACCGGCGCCGCCTCGTCCTCGCAGGTTGGAGTCCTTGACGGTCTGAAGAACCTCTTCGGGCTTCATCTCGTGCACTGCGCGGCGCGCGGTGCGATAACCGCCGTCGGCGACGTAGTTGTCGAGACTGCGCAAGTCGGCGCGAACGTCGCGATAGCGGAGCAGTACGTGCTGGCTCATGGTGATCGGTCTCGTGTCGGCTTCTTTCGAAACGCGCGTCGCTATTTGGCTTCCGACGAGAAACCGGTGGCCTGCTTCTGGCCCTGGATCTTGCGCTGCAGCGCCATCAGCGCGTCGAGCACTCCCTCGGGGCGCGGAGGACAGCCGGGCACGTAGATGTCGACCGGCACGAGGCGATCGATGCCGGGGATCGTCGTGTAGTTGTCGTAGAAACCGCCGGTGGATGCGCAGGCTCCGAAGGCCATCACCCACTTCGGCTCGCACATCTGGTCGTACACCCTCTGCAGGATGGGCGCCTGGCGCGCGGTCACCGTGCCGATGACCATCAGCAGGTCGCTCTGGCGCGGCGTGAAGCGCGGAAGCAGCGCGCCGAAACGGTCGATGTCGTAAGGGGCCATCGACAGCGACATGAATTCCATTGCGCAACACGCCGTCGCGAACGGGTACGGGAAGATCGAGTACTTGCGCGCCCATGCCAGCGCGGCATCGACGCGGGTGACCACCACGCTCTCGGCGAGCAGCCCGGCATCGCCGCGGACTTCTGCCAATCCGGGAGGTTTACCAAGCGTCGCGATCGGTTTTGCCATCTCCGTTACTTAAGGCCGGATCGAGGCCTTTTCAACACGCGTTGCGAGCCCCCTCGGCGAGGGCTAAGAGCGGCCCGCCTTCGACCATGCAATTGGGAGTTCTCAGCGCTGCTCACGATGTCGGTCGTGACTTCTGGCTCGACGGGACCGGCCTTGCCCGGATCGAAGTGGAGATCGGCCCTGGAAGCTGTGGATATCTCACCGCGGCAGCGCGCCGTCACCGCGATACCCTTTTCGTCGGCATCGAGATCCAGCGAGGCGCGCTCAAACCGGTGATCGGTCTTCGCCCTGCCCCGCCCAACCTGCGCCTTCTCAACGCCGACGGCTCCTGGGTGGTGCGTCACCTGCTGGCGCCCGCAAGCATCGACGCTTTCCACGTCTATTTCCCCGATCCCTGGTGGAAAAAGCGCCACTACAAGCGGCGGCTGTTCCAGCAGCCCTTCTGCGAGGCGCTGGCGATGACTCTGGCGCCTTGCGGCGCCGTCCATGTCGTGACGGACGTGGCGCCGCTGATGGGCGAGATCCGCCACCAGATGCTCGGGGCCGGCTTTGTTGCCGAGACCTGGGAACGCACGGGCTCCGACCTCGAATGCAGCTCCTACGAGCGCAAGTACCGCGCCCAGAATCGGCATTTCGAGCAGTGGATCTTCCGGCCGGCGGGCGCCGATGCCGATAGGGAGAGGATGAGCTAAGCCGCTCCCCCGCAATGCCTGGCGTCGCTGCGCAGGAAATCGCTCGCGACCCGGGCGATCCCGGCAGCGTCCAGCGCATGCTTGGCGTAGAGCTGGGAGCCGGTCCCCGACTCCCCGTAACTGTGGACCCCGTGGATGCGGATGGCGACGCCGCGCATTTCCGACAGCGCCTCCACCACAGCGCCACCGATCCCGCCGGCCACGCCATGGTCCTCGACCGTAAGGATGCGCCCGGTGCGGGACGCCGCCTTCTGGAGCGCCTCGGCGTCGATCGGCTTGATCGTGTGAAGGTTTAGAACTCCGGCGGAAATACCTTCCTTGGAAAGCTTTTCTGCTGCCTTGAGTGCTTCCGCAAGCACTCCGCCCGACGCGACGATCTCCAGGTCCTGTCCCTGGCGCAGCTCGACCGCTTTGCCGAATTCGAAGCGGTAGCCGGCGCCGTTGACGTCATCGAGCGCCTGGCGCGTCAGGCGAAGGTAGGCCGGGCCGCCCACGTAGTCGGCCAGGAACTCGGTGGCCTTCTCGGCCTCGACCGCATCGCCCGGCTGGATCACGACCATGTTCGGCAGCGAGCGCATCAGCGCGATATCCTCGAGGCCCATCTGAGAATAGCCGTCTTCGCCGATGCCGATTCCGCAGTGGGTTCCGACGACGCGCACGCCGGCGTTGTTGTAGCCGATCGACATGCGGATCTGCTCGAAGCGCCCGGTCAGAAAGCAGGCAAAACTTGCAACAAACGGCGTAAGTCCGCCGAGCGCCATGCCTGCCGCGATTCCGACCATGTTGCCTTCGGCGATGCCGAGCTCGAAGAAACGCTGGGGGAAAGCGTCGGCGAACTTCTTGGTGCCGACCGAACTGGCAAGGTCGGCATCGAGCACCACGACCCTCGGATGGGTGGAGCCGATTCGGTGCAGGGCATCACCGAACGCTGCGCGCGTGGCCTTGCCCATCTCAGGCAGCCTCCAGCTCGGCCAGGGCCCTTTCGAGCTCCTCGCCGTTCGGTGCCTTGCCGTGCCAGGCGTGGGTGTCCTCCATGAACGAGACGCCCTTGCCCTTGACCGTGTGCGCAATGATCACGCCGGGCTTCCCCGCTTCGGCCTCGCAGGCCGCAAAGGCGTCGAGCAGCGCCTCGACCGAGTGGCCGTCCACCTGCACGGCGTTCCATCCGAACGCTTCGAACTTTGCCGCCAGAGGCTCGAGGTCCATCACGGTGCGCACGTGCCCGTCGAGCTGGACCTTGTTGTAGTCGACGACCGCCGTCAGGCGACCGACGCCGAACTTGCCGGCTGCCATCGCGGCCTCCCAGACCTGGCCGGCCTGCAGCTCGCCGTCACCGAGCAGGCAGTACGTACGGTAGTTGTTCTTCGAATCGAGACGCTCGGCCAGCGCCATTCCCACGGCGACCGACAGGCCCTGGCCAAGGGAGCCGGTGGCGGCCTCGATGTACGGCAGCCGCACGTGATCCGGGTGTCCCTGCAGGCGACTGTCGATGCGCCGCAGCGTCTTCAACTCTTCGCGCGCGATGCAGCCGGCCTTGGCCAGCGCCGCATAGAGCACGGGAACGGCGTGTCCCTTCGACATCACGAATCGGTCCCGCGAGGGGTCGTCCGGCCTTCCCACCTGGTAGCGCAGGATGCGGAAATACAGGCACGCGACGATTTCGGCGGCCGACAGCGATCCGCCCGGATGCCCGGATCCGGCTGCGTGGATCATGCGCAGCGACTCGATGCGAAGCTCGCGCGCGATCTCCCTCAACTGCTCGACGGAAGTCACAGAAGGCCGGAAACTGCCCTTCCCGACACAGGGTGTCAACAAAGCGCTGTTGCCATCGCAGCAAAGGCAGCCTGCTGCGACCGGTTGCGCAAGAGCGCTGCGTGCTGTGCACGTGATCGCGTGCGTCGTGTCCGGTGCGCTTCGCTCGCTTGCGAGCAAAGCGCCAGTCAGGGACGGCCGCTCCAGTGCGTGTGGCTGCGTGCGCGCTCCGGGTCGGCCAGCACGTTGACGAACTTCACTTCGGGTGCGGCCCTGCGGATTTCGACGGCGGACAGGCCGCAGTTGTCGGTGCGGATGCGGCGATACTGCGCAAGCGGCGCGCCCAGGAAATGGCACAGCATCGTGCGGATGATGTCGCCGTGGGTCACGAACAGCACGCACTCGCCGGGGCGCGCCGTCGCAACGCTTTCGAGTCCGCGCTGCTGCACGATGTGCGCGGTCTCCCCTCCCGGCGTTTCGTTGGCCACGGGATCTTCGCAGAAGGCGAGATAGCGCGGATCGAGCGAGACTTCTTCGTACGTCTTTCCCTGCCAGCACCCGAAGCGCACTTCGACGAGCCGTTCGTCCGTCGTGACGTCCACCGCAAGGCGCGAAGCAACAATGACAGCCGACTCGGCCGCCCTGGCCAGAGGGCTGGTGACGATGCGGTGGATCGGCCATCCCGCGAGAAGGCTTGCGGCCTGCGCGCACTGCTGCCGGCCCTCGTCGCTCAGCGGGACGTCGAGGTCACCCATGATCCGCCGCCGGCGATTCCATTCGGTCTCGCCGTGACGCATCAGCAGGATCGTCGGGGGCGTGCCCTCAGGCGGCATTGCGTCCGGCGCCCGCCGGCGACGCAGCACGCAGTCCGCAGAACTCCTCGTAGTCGATCAGCTCGTGGATGGTCGGCGCATCGCCGCACATCGGGCACTTCGGATCGCGCCGCAGCCTCAGCATCGTCACGTCCATGCTGAGCGTGTCCAGCTTGGCGATTTTCCCGATGAGGGGTTCGCCGATGCCGAGGATCAGCTTGATCGTCTCGAGTGCCTGCATGCAGCCGACGAGGCCCGGCAGCACGCCGAGCACTCCGGCTTCGGCGCAGCTCGGCGCCATTCCCGGCGGCGGCGGCTCGGGGAAAAGGCAGCGGTAGCAGGGGCCGGCGCCCGGCTTGAACACCGTGACCTGCCCTTCGAACTGGAAGATGCTTCCGTGCACGTTCGTCTTGCCGGTCATCACGCAGGCATCGTTGACGAGGTAGCGCGTCGGGAAATTGTCGCAGCCGTCGACGATGATGTCGTAGTCCTTGATGATCGACAGGATGTTGGCCGAGTCGAGGCGCGTGCGATGCTCGACGACGTTGACGTCCGGATTGAGCGCGTGGATCGTCTTCTTCGCCGACTCGACTTTCGGCATGCCGATGCGGTCGGTCGTGTGCAGGATCTGGCGCTGCAGGTTCGAAAGATCGACGACGTCGTCGTCGACGATGCCGAGGGTGCCTACTCCGGCAGCCGCAAGGTAGAACGCGACCGGCGAGCCGAGCCCGCCGGCGCCGAGGCACAGCACGCGCGAATTGAGCAGCTTGGCCTGGCCGGCTTCGCCGACCTCACCGAGCAGGAAGTGGCGGCTGTAGCGCGACACTTGCTCGCGCGTGAACGCGTGGTCCTGCACCCACGGGAATCCGCCGTTCTTCCACGAGCCGAAACCGCCGCCGAGGGAGCGCACGTTCGCGTATCCCATTTCCTTGAGGATCCGGCCGGCCAGCAGCGAGCGCACTCCGCTCTGGCAGTACGCGATGACCGGCGTCTGCTTGTCGGGCACGTGGCCCTCGACCTGCATCTCGAGGAACCCGCGCGGAACGCTGATCGCGCCCGAGAGGTGGCCGTCGCGGAACTCTTCCTTCTCGCGCACGTCGAGCACGACGGTGCCCGAGCGCGAGTCCATCGTGCGGCGCAACTCGTCGGCCGTCACTTCGGGAATCGATTTTCGCGCTTCGTCGAGAATCTGCTGGTAGCTCTTCGCCATCACCGTCTCTCCCTGGCAATCCATTATGCTAATCACGAATGGGGTCAGGCACCAGCCCAGGGGTCAGGCACCAGCGCGTGGGGTCAGGCACCAGCGCGCATCAACTGGCCGCCGGCGCCCGAATGATGCGCGCTGGTGCCTGACCCCAAGCTAACCCTGCTTCCCGTCGTACAGGTCGGCGCGGTACGCGAGCCACGCGGCGATCGCGCGGGCGTAGCCGGGATCGACCAGGGCCCGCGGCCAGCGGATCGCAGAGGCCGGCGGCGTGCGGCGCGACAGCGACAGGGGGTCGGCGCTGGCGCCGAAAAAGAATCGCAGCTTTTCCCTGTCCGCGCGGCCGAGGAGGCCTGCGCGCCACAGGTACCAGAAGATCACGGGTTGTCGGCGATCGCCTCGCCGGGCTCGGCGCGCTTGTAGTCGTCGAGCATCTGCTTCATCAGCGCGCCCTCGCCCTGGTCGCGCATGACACGCGAGCGGTTCATCAGCGCGGTCTTGTCCTCGATGAAGTCTTCGCGGGTGTAGCCGGCGACGCGCGGGTGCACCGAAGTGTCCATGCGGATCGCATCACACGGGCAGGCTTCGACGCACATGCCGCAGTAGATGCAGCGAAGCGTGTCGATCTCGTAGCGCAGCGGGAACTTCTCGACGGACTTGTCGGGGCTCTCTCCCGCTTCGATGTAGATGCAGCGCGCCGGGCACGCGGTGGCGCAAAGGAAGCACGCCGTGCAGCGCACCGCGCCGTCGTCCTTGAGAGTCAGGCGATGGCTGCCGCGGTAGCTGGGACCGTAGTCGAAATACTGCTCCGGGTACTGCAGCGTCACCGATGCGCTGGTGCCCCTGGCCACGCCGAACTGGTGCCCGATGTGAAGGAAAAGATTGCGCCAGAAACGCCCGCCCGTGACGAGCAGGCCGCGGATCACTTCCGGTACGAAGATCCGCTCTCGGAAGTTCAGGTCTTCGGGACGTCTCACGAGGCTGGCGACCTCAGGCGGCGGATTTCGCGGCGCGACCGATGCTCGGACGGCCGAGAAGCCGGCTTCTCCATGCAGCGACGTTTGCCAGCGAGGGGTCGATCTGGATTCCGACCTGCGGGAGCGTCAGCAGCGCCGGTGCGAACGCGACGTCGGCCAGCGAGAAGTCGGACGCGAGGTACTCGCGGCCGGCGAGCTCGCGTTCGAGCATCGCGAGCGTCTTCGTGATGGCGTCGCGGGCGGCGTGTACCCGGGCTTCGTCCTTGTCGGCGGCCTTGGCCTCGCGCTCGAGCGCCATCACCGGAAGCGTGAATGCGCGGTCGGCGAAATCGACGAGAAGGCGCACCCTGGCCCTCTCGCCCGAGTCCTCGGGCATCAGCTCGGGCTCGTGCGGGTACTCGTCGTTCAAGTACTCGTTGATGATCGACGACTCGTAGACGATCAGCGATTCGTCAACGAGCACGGGAACTTTGCCGAAAGGGTTTAGCCGGCGGAACTCTTCGCTGCGCTGCTGGCCCCGCGCCAGGTCAACCTGCACCGAGTCGAAGGAGAGCTCCTTCTCGGCCAGCACGATGCGGACTTTTCTGCCGAACGGACATCCTGGGTAGTCGTAAATCGTCATCTTTTGCGCCTGCGCAACCGGGAACTCATAGACGAAACCCCGTCCTCACGCAATGCGTCGTCCTTTCAGTGCTTGTGCTGCAGCGGCACTTCGAGAAGGACGCCGATCAGTTTGCGTACTTCGGGATCGGGGTGGGACTTGTACTGCTCTTCGAGGGTCCGGACGCAATCGGGGCAGCCCTGCATCTGGCCCATCACCGAAACGGCGGCCAGGGCAGCCTCGCCCTTCTGTTCCTTGAGGGTCTTGATCAGCGCGGCCGATGCAGCCGGACCGCCGATGGCGGCAAGGGCCGCCGCCGATGCCTTGGCCGATCCTGCCCCGGCCGCCAGGGAGTCGGCCAGGATCGCGACCGAGGCGTCCCCGCCGGTTTTTCCGAGGCCCTCGGCAGCCGCCGTCGCGGGCATGAGCGCCGAAGGATCGGCCAGGATCTCGCGCACCTTGGCGGCGGCAGCCGGATCGGTCGCCGCGCGCCGGCCGAGGGCCTCGGCCGCATAGGACCGCATCTCCGGCGACGTCGACTTGGAGAGCGTCAACAGGCGGTCGGTGGGCGGCGCCGCGTCACCGAACGCCTCGAGGCCCTGCAGCGCGACGGCACCCGTCGCGTCGTCGCGAGAAACGAGCTTGGCAAGCTCGGGTTTGATCGACGTGACTTTCGCTGCCGCAAGCGCATCGACGAGGGCGGCCTTCTGGTCGGCTGCCGCGTCACCGGCCAGCCAGGCGGCAACCGGTGCAACGGAGCGCTCGGAGAAATCCCTGGCGAGCGTCGGATAGTCGGTCAGGAACACCGCCGCATCCTCGCGGATCACCGGCAAACTGGACAGCAGGGCCGCTGACACGGCGTCGACCTGGCGGGTCCAGCGATCGCTGCCTTTCATGTCGACCGCCGCCAGGTAATCGGTGAGCACGCGCCTGGCCTCGGCGACGTCATCGCCGCGAAACATGTAACGCGCTCCTCCGGCGACCTGGTGGCGAGGCGTGTCGGGAAGATTGTCCTTCCAGTACGAGTGCTGCGGGAGAACGCGGATCGGTGCCAGGAACGAATCCTTCTCTCGCAGCGCGGGCTTGTCCTTCTCGTCGCTCCCGACCTCGTGCACCAGCATCATGTTGCGGGGCCTGGTCCCGTTCGGCCCCCAGACCAGGTCGGTGAACTGGCCCGGGAAGACCAGGATCTTGCCGTCGGCGAACGTGAGCGGCTTGCCCACCTCGACGACACCCACGCCCCAGGCCGTCTGGGCGTACCAGAACAGCGTCGGGCGCTCGGGGGCCACCGAGGCCGACGCCGGGGCCGAGCTCGCGGCAAGGAACAGGGAACAGGCGATGAGAGTGTTGCGCATGCGGTCTCCGTGAAAAGAAACGGGCGGAGGCCCCGAAGGACCTCCGCCCGTTTTCTATCGAACGAGCTGTCGCGGTTCCAGTCTCAGAGACCGGGGCAGCTGGCGCCACCGACGCAGAACCCGTCGCTGTTGCGATCGAAGAACAACGGGTTCGAGTACGCCAGCGCCAGCACGCCGTGCTCGTTGAGGTTCCACGGCGGCGGGCCGCCCATGTCGGTGAGGCCGGCCAGCGTATCGTTGCCGGCCTGGTCGAGGTCCTCGGGCTCCATCGGGAACAGCGGGTGCGAGACGCCGTCGGTTCCGCGCACGACCACGACAATCCAGCTGTCGGTCGTGACCGTCAGCGGAACCGATATGTCGGTCGTCTGCCGCGTCCCACCGCCGAATGAGGATGGGGTCACCGAGAAGTCGGTTCCCTTGTGCAGCGTGATCTGGGGCGCGACCGTGCACGACGACGGGTTGACGACGCCGAAGAACGTCCACTGCGACAGGCAGCTCGGAACCGTGTTCTGGTAGATGTCGATCGTGTCGTACTCGGCCCACGTCGGCGCTTCGACGTGGATGTTGACCTGGTCCCCGGCGCCGCTGGAGACGACGGTGCGAGGCTGGCCAACCGCGTGCGATGCGACCTGCGCCGCGCCGTTCTGCAGGCTCACCCTCATGAAGGGACCGTTGGAGCCGATCGCGCGCATCTTGTTGACGTTTTGCGCCAGCTCGTTCGCGTCGATCGAAGCCGGATCGTCCGTCGACGATGCGACGAAGGTGCGCGGTCCGCCCGCCTGCACCGAGAACGTGCTGTGCGAGTCGGAGTCGGCGGTGCCGGCCTTGTAGCGGCCCTGGTTCAGCAGGTTGAACCAGTCGCCGAAGTTCTCGCCGAGCAGCAGGCTCGTCTGGCCGCGGCCAGCCTCGATCCAAAGCTCCAGCGCGGTGTAGTTGTCGCTGTAGAGGTTGGTGCTCGTCGGATCCATGCGCAGGAACGCGCTCAGGTTGCCGGCCGGCATGCACGTGCCGCCCGGGCACGAAGTGGCTGCGGAGCAGGTTCCGCCGGGGCAGTCGCCAGGGCCGGTGCAGGTGTTCGAGTCGTTGCCTCCGCCGATGCAGATCGCGACGTGGCACGGCAGACCGAAGGCTCCTGGCGGCGATGCCGGGGCGCTGGAACCGCCGACGCAGCGGTAGACCTTGTTGCTGCTGACCGGCGGGTTCTGGTCGGTATCGATGCCGAGCATGTTGAAGTGCCCGAGCGTGCCGCTGTTGAAGTGATTGATCTGGATCACCTGCGCGCCGTCGGCGATGCCGGACGCGAAGATCTCACCCGGCTCGGAGTCGTATGCCCCGCCGGACGGGTAGCCCGGGCCGACGCCGAGGTGGGCGCTCCAGTCGGGCGCTCCGCCGGCAACCTGGCTCGCGTCCACGTTGATCGGCCACATGTTGAAGTGGCCGTAGTGGCTCGTCGTCGTCTCGACCGACGCCCTGTTGGCGATCTTGTTGCCGACGCCCATCGCGGTGATCGTCGGGCCGAGATCGTGGACGAAGTCGTGGTCGGTGTTGACGAAGAAGTCCACGCCTTCGGCGAGCATCGAGATGATGCGCCTCTGCACGCTGATCGTGCTGTCCGGGCTCTGGATCATGTGGACGTGCGTGTCGATGGACACGAAGCCCGACGTGTCGACCACGTGGTGTACCGTCGCGTTGACCGGCGTGACCGTGTCGCCCGTGACCGTGATCACCTGGTCGTACACGTCGTACTCGTAGCCGTGCGAGACGACGACGTGGTACGTGCCCGGCTCCAGGTTGAAGCTCGCCGAGCCGCTGGCATCGGCGAAGTGGTAGGCCGCCAGCCCGAAGATGTCGCCCTTCTCCTCGAAGTCGTAGCCGAAGTAGCGACCCGTGTACTTCTGGGTGAGCACCAGGTACTCGTCGTTCATCGGATCCGGGCTCGCCGGAACGCCGACCACCGAGATCTTGGCAGCCACCGGCTGCATGCTTCCGTCCAGCACGTTGACCGTCACGGTTCCGGTATTCGGAAGGACGATCGACAGCGCGGCAGTCTTCTTGGCCGCCAGCGTCACCGGGTTCTGCGTCGGCGTCGAGTGCAAGCCCTCATACGGCGCGCCCTTCTTGCGCACCAGGATCTGGTAGTCGCCCGGAGGCGCGACGAAGCGGTAGAAACCGTGCGAGTCGGTCAGCGTGCTCGAATAGATGTTGACGCAGCTTGCGAGCGTCGGGTCCTGGGCCATGCAGCCCGCCTTGTTGTTGATGTTCCCGTTGATCAGCGTCACGTGCGCCTCGGCCGCCGGGGACCCGTCGCTGAAATTGACGAATCCCTGCAGCGCGCCCTTGTCGCCGCCGAACAGCTCGGTCCTGGCTTTGGTGACGTCGCTGACGGTGGTGCCGACCGTGAACCAGCGGCGGTAGGTGTTCGAGCCGCCCGCGGCGATCTGGAACGGTCCTGCCGGCTTGGCGTTCATGTTCGCGAACAGCGTGTTGAACAGGTTCGTGCCGGCCCAGGCGTAGACTCCCGACGACGCGAATGCGCCGGTGTTGCCGACCGTGCGTGCCAAAACGTTGGAAGGCCCGAAGATCACGCCGTACGTGACGCCGTCGGCATCGAGGCGGCCCTGGAAGGCCAGGTAGTCGAGCGACTGGCCGGACGTGCCGTTGGATCCGTTGCGAATCTGCGTCTCGCCGTAGCCCTGGCCGGGGCCGAAGGGCTCGAGCTGGCCGCTCGGGTTGACGTAGTCGCCGACGATGTACTTGGCGGTCGTTGCGCCGTTGTTCGTCACCGTCGTCGCCATCTGGATCATGTTCGAGTACGGGTTGAGGATCAGGTTGGTCTTGATGTGGACCGGGATGTCCACGTCGTCGGCGTCGGACGGAACCGACAGCGGACCGGCGGCCAGGACGAGGATGTTCGGCTTGATGACGTCGAACAGGTCGTCGTCGCCGGACGAGGTCAGGATTGCCGCAGCGCCATTGGAACCGTCGTTGGTTACCGTGACCGTGTCGGTGCCCTGCGTGGACGAGATGTTGATCAGGGGCTGGATGCCCTGCCAGCTGTCGCGGTCGTCGGCCGGATTCTTGCGCACGAGGTCGGCGTCGATGATCTGGCCGCCTTCGAGCAGCGTGAAGGAATGCTGGCGACCCGGCTTGCGTACGACCGCGCGGACGTTGCCGTTGCGGATCGTGAAGTCGTTGAGGCGACCCATCGCCAGCGGTCCGCCGATCAGGTCGTTCGCGTTGGTGATCTGGAATGCCTTGGCGGCGTGCGCGTTCGGGCCAACGACCGCCGGCGTGCAGTTGAGCTTGAACTTGACGGAAGCGCCCGAACCGCTGTCGTCGACGCTGATCGCGACATTGGCCTTGTTCTTCTTGAAGGCCGGCATGCAGTAGTCCTCGTCGTCTGCCATGCAGTCGAGGTCGCTGGCGCACTTCTCGCCGAGGTCCGACATGCCCTGGCAGGTGCCGCCGGCAGCCTTGAGGTCGACCTTGACCGGCAGGTCGGACGCCGTGCAGGAATTCGTGGCGCTCGGAAGCAGCGCGCTGAATGCGTCCTCGAGCGTGAATCGGTTCGGGTATGCCGACGGAAGCTTGAAGGCGTTGCTCGCGTCCTTGGTGGACGGCTTGTCGACGCTTCCGGCAGAGACGGAGTCCGTGTCGCAGCTGGGATTCTGGGGATTGACGCAAACGCCGACGCGGAACGTGCAGCTGCCGTTCACCGATCCGTCCGCGTCGCAAAGCGGATCACCGTCGACGCAGGTGATCTTCTTGACGTCGAGAGGCTTGGCTCCCGCCCCGTCCATGTCGACTGCGACCGCGAGGCGGCAGTTGCCCTGGGAGCCGCCGGCGGCGAACGAGCAGTCGGCCGGATTGCTCACCGTGTGGGTGCCGTTGTCGATGCAGACCGCATCGGCCCGTGCTGCTGCAAAAGCCAAAGCGCCTACTGCAAGCCCGGCAATGCCGAGCTTCTTCCAATTGTTCATGAGCCCTCCCCAACGAGATAATGGCAGCGGTCCAAACGAGCGGACGGACGAAATCGCGGCGAAGGTAATCGTCGGGCCGGAGGTTAGTCAAGCCGGAGACGGCAAATCCCCGCACCTCACGCGAACTTACGCGCTGTGCGACGTGCCGTAATACGACGGGCTGACGCTGCCTGCGCGGCCTTGCGGCACTCTCTGGTGCTGGCGCCGCGCCAGCCGCAGCAGCACTTTGAGCGAAGTCTCGAATTCATCGATCGGCTTGACCTCAATGAGATCGGCATCGATCAGCTCCTGCATGACGCGGCGTCCCAAATCGCTGCGCGTGATCGTAATCGTCCAGCCCGTGCAGCCGACTCCTCCGCACGAAACGTCGGCGAGCTCGGCGGAGAAGTCTCCGCAGTGGTGGCACTCGGGACGCGCGTGTTCCTGGGCGTCGCGCAGGTTGATGCGCACGACTTCGCCGTCCTTTGGATAAACCAGCACTTCGCCCTTGACGTTGAACTTGGCGATGTCGGTCAGCGGGATGCCGAGCTCGCGCTCGATCTTGCGCACCATCAGGCCGTCGAAGTCGAAGACCTCCGAGCACAGCAGGCCGATCCTGAGCGCAATGCGATCCGAGGGATCCTTCAGGCTTCGGGTCTGCCTGTCGATGATCTTGTCCTTCTTCTTGCCGGTGTGGATGAACTCCGGGTCGCGAAGCTGGGCCTTGCGGGTCGGCGTGACCTGGCAGGGAACGCCGACGAACGCGACACGCGAGCAGCCCTTGGTGGCCGCCTCCTCCAGCGCGAGGTCGTTCGGACAATACGTGTACCAGGAGCCCGCCGCCGCGATGATCTCCTCTTCGGTCGTCGCGCACATCGGCTTCGGGGCGCACGGGCGATCGGGGTCGGGCGCGGAGACGATCGCGCCGTCGATGCATCCGGTCTTCATCTGGTGAAGCAGCAGTGCCGTGACGACGCCGCCGTCCTGGGCAACGCCGAGGATGCGCGGGTCCTTGACGCGCGCCGCGTAGATTTCCTGGTAGGTGCCGAAGCCGCCCGAGTACGTGTTGCCTTCTTCGTTGGCGAAGACGTCGGCGGCCAGCTCGAACTCGCGCGGCCCGAGCCGCGGGCAGACCTGGGCACAGACGTCGCAGCCGATTCCCTCGCTGATGCCGCAGTAGTCGAACGGTGCGCTCGCTTTCGCGGTCTGCTTGGGCTTGCCGTCGATGTACTCGATGACGTTGTGCGGGCACACCAGCACGCAGCTGCCGCACTCGCAGCAGGAGCCGAAAGCGACGACGTCGTTCATCATGTCCTTGAACGACGGCTTGGACTTGAAGCTCTGCTCTTCCACGGAAACGCCCCTCTCGGACAATGGTCGGGATTGCGATCGGAGACCGGCCCCCGCTCCCTAGCGGAGACCGCTGCCCTGCACTACCGGCGTCAGTACCGGATCAGCGCATGAACGGGAACCGGAGCCAGCGCAGCGCGCCCGCCGAGGAAGTCCAGCTCGATCAGGAACCCGCACTCGATGACCTTCGCGCCGCAGGCATGCGCCAGCGCGACGGTCGCGCGCGCCGTCCCGCCGGTGGCGAGGAGGTCGTCGAGGATCGCGACGCGGGCGCCCGCCGGCAGCGCGTCCTTGTGGATCTCCAGCGAATCGCTGCCGTACTCGAGCTCGTAGGTGACCGTGTGCGTGTCGTGCGGCAGCTTGCCTGGCTTGCGCACGATGCACAGCCCGACGCCGAGCGCATAGGCGACGGGCGCACCGAACAGGAATCCGCGCGACTCGACGCCGACGATCGCGTCGACCTTGCCGCGGTAGCGCTCGGCCATCGCGTCGACGACCTGGTGAAGCCCCGGTCCGCTCGATAGCAGCGGCGTGATGTCCTTGAACTGGATCCCCGGCTTCGGGAAATCCGGCACGTTGCGGATGAGCGAATGGATATCCATCGGCGTTGGCGGTCTCCGTGGCGGCCCGCTCAGGGCCAGTCCAGGCGAAGCGACGCGAGCGTGCGCATCGCCTCGTAGTTGGTCAGGTCGAGGTGCAGCGGCGTCACCGAGACGAGTCCGTCGCGGACTGCGCTGAAATCGGTGCCGGGTTCGTCTTCGAAATCCAGCTCGGTGCCGCCGATCCAGTAGTACTTGCGGCCGCGCGGGTCGTCCTTCTCGACGATCGCATCGCCGTAGCGGCGCTTTCCCTGGCGCGTGATCGCGAAGCCTTCGGGCGCGGCCAGATCAGGCACGTTGACGTTGAGCAAGGTATCGGGCGGAAGACCTTTGTCTTTCAGCGCTCGCACCAGCTGTGCGGCAAACCTTGCTGCCGCGTCGTACTGGAACGAGACGCGGCCGACCTGGGAGAACGCGACTCCCGGCACTCCGAGCAGCACCGCTTCCATCGCTGCAGAAACGGTACCGGAGTACGTGATGTCGTCGCCGAGGTTCGGGCCGCGGTTGATGCCGGAGACGATCAGCCACGGCCTGCCCGGCAGCAGGCCGTTCAGCGCGAGGTTCACGCAGTCGGTCGGCGTGCCGCTGACGGCGTACCAGCCCGGCCGGACCTCGTCGGCGCGAAGCGGGCTTTCGAGCGTCAGCGCGTGGCTGACGGCCGAGCGCTCGCGATCCGGGGCCACGACGATCACGTCGTCGATCGGCCTCAGCGCCTCGACAAGGCGCGCAAGGCCGCTCGACTGAATGCCGTCGTCGTTGCTCGCCAGGATCACGGGCGCGGGATCATCCTCGCGCAAGTGCCGGAGGTCAACCACTGCGTGCACGGCTTCACGACGAAAAAAAACGGGGCCGGAGAGAAGACCCTCCGGCCCCGCGCTGCATCGATCGTGTCGATCCGTGGTCGGGGTGACTGGATTTGAACCAGCGACCACTCACACCCCAAGCGAGTGCGCTACCAGACTGCGCTACACCCCGTCATCGGCCGGCAACGTCGCGCTCGTGCCCGGTCTGCACGAAAAACGCCTTGCCGGGCCAGCGAGACGATAACGATCGTCATCCCGCAAGGCAACTGCCGCAGCAGCCGGTTTTGCGCGAACGACGCGGATCAGAAGTCGTAGCCGGTCTCGCCGTGGCTCGCCAGGTCGAGGCCCGACCTTTCGCCTTCCTCGTCGATGCGAAGCCCTGCTCCGGCATCGAGCACGCGCGCAAGGACCAGCGTCATCAAGAACGCGTACGCGAAGGTGGCCGCGACGCCGGTTGCCTGCACGGCGACGCGGTAGACATTGGCCCTGTCGATGAGGCCCCCTGCCCTGTCCGGCGTGAGCGCGGCGATGCAGAAGATTCCGGTCGCGATCGCGCCCCAGGCTCCCCCTACACCGTGCACGCCGAACACGTCGAGCGTGTCGTCGTAGCCGAAATTGCGTTTGACCAGCACCGCGGCGTAGCAGAGCGAGGCGCCGACGGCGCCGATCACGAGCGCACCGGTTGCGTCGACGTACCCGCAGGCCGGCGTGATCGCGACGAGGCCGGCCAGCGCACCGGTCGCAAAGCCGAGGGCGCTCGCCTTGCCGCGGTGGCGGGCTTCGATCAGGCACCAGGTGGTTGCGGCGGCGGCGGCAGCGATGTGCGTCGCGATGAACGCGCCGACCGCGGTGGAATTGGCGCCGAGCGCGCTGCCGCCGTTGAAGCCGTACCAGCCGAACCACAGCAGGCCGGCACCGAACAGCGTCATCGCCAGGTTGTGGGGTTTCATCGGCGTGTGCGGGTAGCCGATGCGACGACCGAGCACGAGGGTCAGCGCGAGCGCGGAGACACCGGAGCTGACGTGCACGACGGTGCCGCCGGCAAAATCGAGCACTCCGCGCCGCATCAGCCATCCGTCCGAGGCCCAGACCCAGTGGCAGACTGGGTCGTAGACGAGCGTCGCCCACAGGACGAGGAACAGAACCCACGAGCTGAACTTGACGCGCTCGGCCACCGCGCCGCTGACGAGTGCCGGCGTGATGATCGCGAACATCATCTGGAACGCCATGAAGAGGCCCTGCGGGATGGCCGTGCCGGGCCACGCGACGTCGTTGTGCACTCCGTGCAGCATCAGGTGCGAAAGGCCGCCGATGAAAGGGCCGCCGGGCGCGAATGCGAGCGAGTAGCCGCAGACGACCCACTGCACCGACACGACACCCATCGCCACATAGCTGTGCATCAGCGACGACAGCACGTTCTTGCTGCGCACCATGCCGCCGTAGAACAGCGCAAGGCCCGGCGTCATCAGCAGCACCAGCGCGCAGGCGGCGAGCATCCAGGCGGAGTCGCCGGCGCTGATGCCGGGAGCTTCGCCGGCGGCTGCCGGCGCGGCGCTCGCAGCGATGAGTAGCATTGCCGTGGGCATGGCCAGCCGCAGCGTGCGTGCGCTCATCGGGATTCCTTTCTGGATGTTCGAAGACGCGCCGCGGCGCTCGTCAGCCGAGGGAATCGCGGATTTCGACCAGGGCGGCGCGGATCTCGGCCAGCGCGCCCGTGGCGGCTGCCTCCGGCTCGGCGGCCGGCGAAGAATCCTCGCGCAGCTTCTTGCGTGCCCCTTCGATCGTGAAGCGCCGCGTGTGCAGCAGGTCCTTGATCCTCAGCAGGAGCTCGACGTCGCGGCGGCGGTAGAGCCGGTGGCGCGAGCGGGTTTTCCCGGGGCGCAGGATGCTGAACTCGGTTTCCCAGTAGCGCAGCACGTACGGCTTTACGCCCACGATACGGGCGACCTCGCCGATCTTGAAGTAGAGCTTGTCGCCGAGGAGCGCCGCTACGGCCGGGCTGACTTCTCCGTCCTCTTCGGTCCGGCCGTCGTGCACGGCAGGCTCGCCGTCTTCCTCACCGGTCGCAGCAGCTTCCGGATCCTCGATCACGGATGTGCCTCGTCGGCGTTGATCGTCCGCTTGAGAACCTGGCTCGGCTTGAACGAAAGGACGCGGCGACCCGAGATCACGATCTCGTCGCCGGTCTGGGGATTGCGACCCTTGCGCGGTCTCTTCTCGTTGATGACGAAGTTGCCGAAGCCGGAGATCTTGACCTTCTCGCCCTGCTCGAGGCGGGCCTTGATCACTTCGAAGATCGATTCGACGACCTCGGCGGCTTCTTTCTTGGAGAACCCGACGCGCTCGTAGATGTGCTCGACGATTTCGGCTTTGGTCATGAGCGACGCCTCCAGTCTCGATGCAGTCCAGCCGGCCGGGCCACGCGCCCCTGGCAGTTCCTCCGGGTCTGGTCGCTCCATCGCCATAGTGCCCTGGCGCGAAACGCTCAGACCCGCACAGTCGCCCCGAGGCGCCGGGTCAGGTGACCGAGAACCGTTTCGTGAAGGGCCGAGACCTCCGCTTCGGTCAGCGTACGGTCGGCGGCGCGGTACACGATGCGGTACCCCAATGCCTTTCGGCCGCTGTCGATGCCCGCTCCCGTGTACTCGTCGAAGACCGTTATGCTCTCGATGGCGGGCTCGCCGAGCGCCTGGACTGCCTCGACGGCAGCCGCGGCGGGTGTGCGGGCATCCACCAGCAGGGAAACGTCCCTCTCCGAGCCAGGGTAGCGTGGAATCGGCTGCAGCCCCGGGTGGGCGCGTCTATATGCGACCGCCTCCCGGCAGTCAACTTCCCAGACGTAGATTTCTCCTGCAATTTCCGCCCCTTCCGCCACGTCGGGGTGGAGGCGGCCGAAGTAGCCGACCACCTGCCCGTCCAGGCGCGCCTCGGCGCAGGCCCGAGGGTGGTACTCCGCCCGCGCGTCCGTGGCGGCAAACGACAGACTGCGGCCGGGAGCCAGCACCGCGAGCAGGCTCTCGACGACCCGCTTGACGTCGGCGAAGACGAGCGGCCTCTCGTCGCGGGCCAGCACACCGGGTCGCCGCCCGTAGAGCAGCCCCGAGACGACTTCGCGCTGCTCGACCTGCGGCGAGCCGCACGCGGCGAAGGTGCGCGCGATCGTGAACAGGTCGACGCGCGGCGCGCGTGCAGCAACGTTGGTCTTGAGCGCGTCGAGCAGAGCACCGAGCGCGCTTCGCTGCAGCGCCGTCGCGTCCGATCGCAGAGGATTGCGAACGAGCACGCTCGCGCCGTCGTCGAATGGCCCGCGAAATCGGGCGTTGGCAGCTTCCGAGGTGAACGAGACCGCAACGTGCTCGTGAAACCCGAGCGCCGACAGCACGCGCCGGAGCTCGGCCGCCGCCCGTACCGATTCGGGCAGCAGAGTCGGTGTCAGCGCGACCTGCGGCAACGCTGGCGCGATGGCCTCGTAACCGACGATGCGTGCGATCTCCTCGATGAAATCGATCTCCCGCTCGAGGTCCTGGCGATGTCCCGGCGGCTCGGCGACGAACGCGTCGCCGTCGTGCATCGGCGCTGCACCGATCGCTCCGAGCACCTCGCCGATGCGCGCGTCGGCGACCGGCGTACCGAGGATCGCTTCGACGCGCGAAGGCCGCACTCGAACCGCGGGACGCGCCGCGGCCCCGGGGCCTTCGCGCACGATTCCGCCTTCGGCCTCGGCTCCGGCGACCTGCGTCAGTAGTGACGCGGCCCTCTCCAGCGCGGCTTCGACTGCCCCCGGATCGACGCCGCGCTCGAAGCGGTACGACGAGTCGGTGATCATCGCGTGGCGACGCGAGGTGCGGCGCACGGTCGACGGCAGGAACAGCGCGCTCTCGAGAAAGATCTGCGTCGTCGAATCCAGCACTGCCGAATCGGCGCCGCCCATGACGCCGGCGACGGCGACGGGCAAGGCCTGGTCGGCGATCACGAGGTCTTCGTCGGCGAGCACGATCTCGCGCTCGTCCAGCGTGCGGATCTTTTCGCCGCGCTGCGCGAAGCGAACGACGATGCGGCCGCCGCCAATCTTACTGCGGTCGAACGCGTGCAGCGGCTGGCCGCGCTCCATCAGCACGAGGTTGGTGACGTCGACGACATTGTTGATCGAGCGAAGCCCGCACGCGGCAAGGCGCGTGCGAAGCCAGGCCGGCGACGGCCCGATGCGCACGCTGCGCATCGCAAGCCCGGTGTAGAGCGGGCAGCGCGCGGAATCGCGGATCTCGACGCGCACCGGCCCTTGGCCGGAAGGCAGCCCCGCCGTTGGCGCCATCTCCTTCACTCGCAGCCCGCACAGTGCGGCCGCTTCGCGTGCAAGGCCGAACATGCTCAGGCAGTCGCCGCGGTTCGGCGTGATCGCCAGCTCGAGGATCGTATCGTCGAGGCCGAGCAGCGCGGCAGCATCGGAGCCAGGCACAAGACCCTGCTCGAGGATGACGATCCCCTCGCCGTCCGCGTCGATGCCGAGCTCCTTGGCCGAGCACAGCATGCCTTCGGACTCGACGCCGCGAAGCCGGCTCTTGCCGATCTTGACGCCACCCGGCAGCACGCAGCCCGGGCGCGCGAGCACGGCAAGATCGCCGGCCTTGTGGTTTTTCGCGCCGCAGACGATCGAGAGAAGCTCGCCGCCGCCGTCATCGACGGTGCACGCGGTGAGGCGGTCGGCATTGGGGTGCTGCTCGCGCGTGACGATACGGGCGACGACAAGACGGTCGCCGTAGTCGAGCTCCGGCGCGTGAATCGCTTCGACCTCGATGCCGCCCATCGTCAAGCGCTCGGCCAGCAGCGCTACATCGGGCAGGCCCTCGACCAGCTCGCCGAGCCATTTGTACGAAACCCGCATCGCGCTCAGCCCGGGAACTGGCGCAGGAAGCGCAGGTCGCCGCCGTAGAACAGGCGGATGTCGTCGATCTTGTACTTGAGCATCGCGATGCGCTCGACGCCGAGTCCGAACGCAAAGCCGCTGAACTCTTCGCTGTCGTAGCCGACCTGCGCAAAGACCGCAGGGTCGACCATTCCGGCACCGAGGATCTCGAGCCAGCCGGTTCCCTTGCAGACGCGGCAATCGGCCGACTTCTGCTCGCAGACGACGCACGCGACGTCGACTTCGGCGCTCGGCTCGGTGAACGGAAAGAAGCTCGGCCGAAGCCGCACGGCCAGCTCGCGTCCGAACACGCGGCGCAGGAACTCGGTCAGCACGCCCTTGAGGTGCGCGAACGTGATTCCGCGGTCGACCATCAGGCCTTCGATCTGGTGGAACATCGGCGAATGCGTCACGTCGTCGTCGTGACGGTAGACGGCGCCCGGAGCGATGATGCGGATCGGCGGGCGCCTGGCTTCCATCACGCGGATCTGCACCGGCGAGGTGTGGGTGCGAAGCACGCTGCCTCCCTCGACGAAGAACGTGTCGTGCATGTCGCGCGCCGGGTGGTCGGCCGGGATGTTGAGCGCCTCGAAGTTGTGCCAGTCGTCTTCGACCTCGGGCCCTTCGGCGATCTCGAAACCCATGCCGCCGAGGATCTCGCAGATCTCGGCCATCGTGCGCGAGATGGGATGGATCGTGCCGGAGCCGGGGCCTCCCGCCGGCAGCGTGACGTCGACGGCGCCGCCTGCCAGCGCCGCTTGTCTTTCGCTCGCCCGCAGCTCGGCTTCGCGCGCGACGATCGCGGCATCGACGGCTTCCTTGGCGAGATTGACCCTCTGGCCGAACGCCGGCCTCTCCTCGTTCGGCAGCGAGCCGAGGATGCGCAGCACGCTCGTGAGCTTCCCCTTCTTGCCGAGGAAGTCGATGCGCAGCCGGTCGAGCTCGCCGCGGTCGGCCGTACCCGCAACGAGGGCAACGGCGACGGCGGCGAGCGCTTCGGGAGAGTCGGCGGCGGCGGTCACGACGCGCTTGTGATCAGGCCGCCAGGCGCGCCTTGGCGATCTGGACCAGCTCGACGAACGCGGTGTGCTCGTTGATCGCCAGCTCGGCCAGCGCCTTGCGGTCGATTTCGATGCCGGCCTGCTTGAGACCGTGCATCAGCATCGCGTACGTCAGCCCTTCCTGGCGCGCCGCCGCGTTGATGCGCACGATCCACAGCGCGCGAAACTCGCGCTTGCGCACCTTGCGGTCGCGGTACGCGTAGACGAGGCCCTTCTCGACGGTCTCGCGGCCCTGGCGATACAGCCCGCGCCCGCCGACGTAGCCCTTGGCGTAGCTCAGGATCTTCTTGTGGCGGCGGTGGCCCTTGGTTCCTCGGGTGACTCTGGACATGCGGTTTACTCCTGTTCCATCTCACGTTCGCGCTCGCGCGCTCACCAGCTCACGTTCACGCTCGCGCGTTCCGTCTGACGTTCGCGCTCGCGCGCTCACTAGCTCTGGCTCGCGTTCACGCTCGCGCGCTCCAGCTGACGTTCGCGCTCGCGCGCTCACCAGCTCACGTTCGCGCTCGCGCGCTCACTCGTACCGTCACGAGCCAGGCAGGATGCGCTTGATCGCGCGCTCGTCGACGCTGGCGACCGTGGTCGAGTGGCCGAGCGAGCGCTTCTGCTTGCGCGACTTGGCCGAAAGCTGGTGGCGGTGGTAGGCGCGCTTGCGCTTGATCCGCCCGCTCCCTGTCACGGCGAACCGCTTGGCGGCTCCCCTCTTGGTCTTACACTTGGGCATTGCGTTCTCCCTTGGGCGGCGTCTTGGTCGGGACCACGATCACCGACATGTTGCGTCCTTCCAGCCGCGGCTCGCCTTCGGCCTGTGCGACATCCGAGATCGTGGCCAGGACCTTCGCCAACATCGTCTTGCCCATCTCGGGCCGCGTGATCTCGCGGCCCTTGAAGAACACCGTCACCTTCACGCGGTGGCCGGCGGCCAGGAAGCGCTTGATGTGGCTGGTCTTGAACTCGATGTCGTGCGCCTCCGTTCGCGATCGCAGCTTCACTTCCTTCATCTGCTGGGCAGTGGAAGTGCTCTTCTTGCGCGATTCCTGGACCTTCTTTCGTTCCTCGTAGCGGAACTTGTGAAAGTCCATGATGCGCACGACGGGCGGCTGCGCGTCGCCGGCGACCTCGACGAGGTCCATCTGCCGCTGCTCGGCGATCTCGCGGGCGTCGGCCATCGTCATGATGCCGAGCTGCTCGCCCTTGCTGTCGATCAGCCTTACTTCGCGGGCACGGATCTCGTTGTTGATTCGGAAATCTTGACTCTTGGCTATGGTACACCTCCATCGCCGATGCGGCTGCGCTCGGCGAGCCATGCGGCGAATGCATCAACGGTCATCGGTTCCACCTGCGCTCCGCCGCGAAGCCGCGGCGCCACGGTGCCCGCCTCCACTTCCTTGTCGCCGACGACGGCGACCACCGGGATCTTGGCAGCCTGGGCCTCGCGGATCTTGAAGCCCAGCTTTTCGTTGCGAAGGTCGGCGCGCGCACGGAAGCCCGCGCCGCGCAGCTGGTTGGTCACCTGGCCGGCAAAGTCGTTCTGGCGGTCGGTGACGGTCACGAGCTGCACCTGGCAGGGCGCCAGCCAGAGCGGCAGCGCACCGGCCGTGTGTTCGATCAGGATGCCGAGGAAGCGCTCGAGCGAGCCGAGCACGGCGCGGTGGATCATCACCGGCCTCTGCTCCTTTCCGTCGCTGTCGATGTAGCGCAGCTCGAAACGCTCCGGCAGAGAGAAATCGAGCTGCACGGTGGAGAGCTGCCATTCGCGCCCGACCGCGTCGAACACGCAGAAATCGATCTTCGGACCGTAGAACGCGCCGTCGCCGGCGTTGAGGCGATACGCGACGTTCTCGGAGGCGAGCACTTCGCGAAGCGCGCTCTCGGCGTGGGTCCACATCTCGTCGGAGCCGATCGACTTGTCGGGACGCGTCGAAAGATAGACGCGCGTCTCGGAGAAGCCGAAGGTCTCGTTCATGTGGCGGATCATCTCGATGACGGCGCGGATCTCGCCCTGCACCTGCTCGGGCGCGCAGAAGATGTGCGCGTCGTCCTGGCAGAACGAGCGCACGCGCGTCAGGCCGTGCACGACGCCGGAGCGCTCGAAGCGGTGCAGGCGGCCGAAGTCGGCAAAGCGGATCGGCAGCTCGCGGTACGAGTGCAGGTCTTCGCCGTACATCAGGCAGTGGGTCGGGCAGTTCATCGGCTTGACCGAGAACTCGCGGTCCTCCACCGACGTGAAGTACATGTTCTCGCGGTAGTTCTCGTAGTGCCCGGAGCGGTGCCAGAGATCGACGTCGAGCACCTGCGGCGTGATCACCTCGCGGTAGTCGTAGCGGCGGTACAGGCCGCGGATGTAGTCGATGAGCAGGTTGTAGACGAGAGCGCCGTCGGGATGGAAGAACGGGCTGCCGGGAGCCTCGCGGTGAAAGCTGAACAGGCCGAGCTGCTTGCCGAGGCGGCGGTGGTCGCGCCGCTTGGCTTCCTCGATGCGCGCCAGGTGCTGCTCCAGGGCCTTGCGGTCCGCCCACGCAGTGCCGTAGATGCGCTGGAGCATCGGGTTTTTCTCGTCGCCTCGCCAGTACGCGCCGGCGACGCTGAGAAGCTTGAATGCACCGAGGCGGCCGGTCGACGGCACGTGAGGCCCGCGGCAGAGGTCGACGAAATCTCCCTGGCGGTAGAGCCCGACGACGGCATCGGGAAGATCACGGATGATCTCGGCCTTGAAGGTCTCGCCCATCGACAGGAACAGCTTTGCGGCGTCGTCGCGCGTCCACTCCTCGCGGCGCACCTCGTGATCCTCGGCGACGATCCTGGCCATCTCGGCTTCGATCTTCTCGAGGTCTTCGGGGACGAATCCGCGGTCGAACTTGAAGTCGTAGAAGAAGCCGTTCTCGATCACCGGGCCGATCGTGACCTGCGCTTCGGGGAACAGGCGCTTGACGGCGTGCGCGAGAAGATGGGCGGACGAGTGACGCAGGAGCTCGAGCCCTTCGTCGCTGTCGGGAAGGATCGGCGCGATGCTCGAGTCTTCCACCAGGGCGGTGGAGAGGTCGCGGGGCCGGCCGTCGATCAGCACCCCGATCGCAAGCTTGGCGACTTTGCCGCCAAGAAGCTCGCGCGCGGGAGTTCCCGCGGGGATGGTTCGAGCGCCGTCGCCGGGAAGGCTGACGGTGATCTGTTTCGACATGCTCTTCTGCGCCCGCTGGCCGAGGGTCGGTGGTGGGAGATCGCTGAAGCGATTCTTCTGGCCCCATGACCGGCCGCTTGCGGCCCTGCTCGTCTCCGTCCTGCTTCAGACTTCGTGCAAACTTTCTGGTAGGCACGGGCGGGATCGAACCGCCGACCCCTACCGTGTCAAGGTAGTGCTCTCCCGCTGAGCTACGTGCCTACAGGCCACCGCTCCGGAGCCCGCAAGCGCTTGGCTTGCGTTCCCGGGCTGCGAGTGGACCGGCTCTGCTAACAACGCCGGCGCGGGGAGTCAATCGCCAAGTCGCCGTCCCAGCATGGGTTTGGACGCAGCCAGGCGGCGGCACCGGGGCCGGACGCCGATAAGGGCCCATCTGCTTCGTTGTCGGCGCTACGTTCGCTCCGGCGTACAGGAGCGAGCCGCGAAACATTGAGCGGCGAGCGCCTGCGCTCACTTACGCGCCTCCGCCTCGCATCTGGACCCTTCTCGGCGCCCGGCTCGCAGATACGCTCTTCGAGAGTTGGGGCCGGGCCCGGCGCGAATCGCGTGCCGGTGCGGGACCCCGGCTCGCTCGGCTGCCGGGGACCCCGTAGGATGCCGCTTCATGCAGCGCGCCGAGCCGTTCGCGACGCAGTTCCTGATCGTCGTCCTCGTCGGCCTGGTGCTGCTCGTCGGTGCCTTCCTGCTGCCGTACGCGACGCCGATCGCCTGGGCCTGCGTCCTGGCGGCGGTCTTCTACCCCGTCTACAGCCTGCTGCTGAAGTCGATGCCGGCGCGGCCGAGCCTCGTGGCTGCCCTGATGACCGTGGTCGTGCTGGCCCTGGCCGTTGTCCCGGCCCTGCTGCTGACCGGCGTCGTCGCCCACGAGACGATCGGCGCCTACCGCGTCGCGGCTGACTACATCGTCGAGCACAAGGTCCAGTTCTTCGACGACCTGAGCCACCACTGGATCGTCGCGCCGGTGTGGAACTGGGTGCACGACCACTTCTCCGACAGCGACCTCGACCCGACGTCCCTCGGTCTTTCCGGGCTGCGCTGGCTCAGCGAATTTGCCGCCGCCAACGCGGCGCAGGTCGCGCGCAACGTGCTCGGCTTCGTCATCGGGCTCGGCGTGCTGACCTTTACGCTGTTCTTCGCGTTCCGCGACGGTGCGGCAATGGTGGCGTACTTCGAGGAGTCGCTGCCGATGGACAGCGGCGACCGGCGCCGCCTGTTCTCGCGACTCCAGACGACGCTGCTGGCCGTCGTGCAAGGTCTCGCCGCGACTGCACTGCTGCAGGCCGTGCTGCTCGGCGCCGCCTACTGGGCGCTGTCCGTGCCGTACGCCCTGCTGCTCGCGGTCGTCTCTTTCGCACTGGCGTTCGTTCCTGTCGGCGGGTCGGCGATCCTGTGGCTGCCGGTCGCGATTGGCCTCTACATCGGCGGCGCGTGGGTGCGCGGAACGATCCTGCTCGCGTGGGGAGGAGGTGTCGTCTCGCTGATCGACAACTTCGTGCGGCCGCTCGTGATCGGCGGCCAGGCCGAGCTGCCGACGCCGCTCCTGTTCTTCGGGATTCTCGGCGGGCTGCAGATCTACGGCTTCGTCGGCGTGTTCGCAGGGCCGGCGACGGTGGCTGCCTTCCTGTCGGTGGTCTCGATCTACCGCGAAAGGCTGCTCGAGCTGCACGGGCCGGCGCAGCCGCCGCCGTAGCAGATCGCGTCCATCGCCGGCGCCCTCAGCGTCCCGTTTCGATCAGTCCCGGCACCGAGTACCACTCTTCGCCGGCCGACTGCGGCTTGTCGAAGCCGATGTCGATGTACCAGCCCGGCTCGTCCTGGAAGGCTATGCCCGGAATCGCCGCGCGCGTGCCGTGCATGAGCTGCATGTCGATGACGCTGAACGCATAGATGAACATGCGCGGTTCAGGGTACTCGTAGCCCACGTTCGGGTTGGGCAGAGTGGACGTGCGGATGCTCTGCATCACGACTTTCCAGAGCTGCTCGTTCTGGTCGTAAAGGTCGGAGTAGATGATGAAGTTGGTTTCCTTGTCGACGTAGATCACGCGCTTGCTGTATGCGTAGCCGGGCACTTTCGGCTTGCCTTCGATGATCCAAACCGAAGGACGCACCTCCCAGCTCTCGCAGAACGTCATGCCGCCGTCCTTCTTGCAGGGCTCCGGCGGAAGGCGCTTGCCGTGCAAGGAGGCGAGCATCGGCTTCTCGCCGATCAGCTTCCAGTCGAACCATGGGATCTGCCCCGCATAGCCGCCGTACGAATCGACGTCGATGTCCTGGCCGAAAAGGGCATCGCTTCGTTGCGCGCTCGACAGCCGGCGCACGCGCCGCAGCGTCGGCAGGTAGAGCCACGTGTCGTCCTGGCGCAGCTGGTCGAGGTAGCGGATGTTGACGCCGCCGACGCCCTTCAGGTCGAACGGCTCGATCAGCGGGTGAAGGCCCGACTTGCGGAACGCCTGGTCCTTGTTGTCGGTGAACGCGGGGACCGGCGGCCAGTGGAGTCGGCCGGTGAACTGCAGGATTCGCAGCCAGTCGGCGACGAAGTGGCGCTCGACCTGGTAGTGGCGATTGTTGTTCGCGTCGACGTAAAGCGAGCCGGTATCGGCATCGACCAGGTGAAGGTTCAGGTCATCGGTAAAATAGTGGGTGTCGAGGAAGTCGTACATGATCTTGACGGCCGCTTTCGGGTCGTCGCTCGACACGGTCGGGAACGGCTTGGCGGACACCCAGTTGACCAGCTCGTTCTTGTCGTCGAGCGTGACCTGCCCGGAGTACTTCTCGGTAGCCTTCAGGTAGTCGGAAGGAATCGGGATCTTCTCGTAGGGGACGATCTTCAGGTCCATGCCGTTGTGCACCGCCCACAGGACGCCCGGTGCGACGAGGTCCTTGACGGTGTCGGCGTTGTCCTTGGTGATGGTCTGGCCGGGAGTGACGACGTCGGCTGCCCGTGCCGTCACTGCTGTCAGAAGAAGTCCCAGTACCGCAAGCGTTGCCCTGGTCATGGCCGCTGCACCCCTCTTCGCCGATCTACGCGAGCAGATTGCTGCCCCGCGCGTCGCTCCCGTGGCGGCGCCGAAGCGGCGTCGCCACGAGTGCGAACGATGCTCAGGCCTGCGGCTCGACCGCTTCCTCTTCGTGTTCGTCTCCGCCCTCGAGAACTCCGCCGAGGGCTTTGACCGAAAGCGCAACCGAGGCCGTGATGTCCTGCCCGACCCGTACGAGCACCGTGAACTGCCCGATCTCCTTGATCGGCTCCTTCAGCTCGATGCGGCGCCGGTCGATCTCGAGACCTTTCTCGACGATCAGCCGATGTACGTCAATGTTGGTCACCGATCCGAACAGCTTTCCGCCGCGGCCGGCGCGCGCCTCGATTTCGAGCTTCATGGCCTTGAGCGTGTCGGCCAACCGTTCGTAGGTGCCGCGCTCGCGCTGCTTCTTGATCTCGATCAGCGCCTTGTCGTGCGCGAGGCGAGTCAGGCTGCGACGGTCCGCCGGCACGGCCAGCCCTTGCGGGAACAGGTAGTTTCGCGCGTAGCCCGGCTTGACGCGGACGACCTCGCCGATGATTCCCAGCGAAGGGACGTCTTCTTTCAGGATCACTTCCATGATCGATCCTCCCCGCGCCTCAGCTGGCGGCGTACGGCAGCAGCGCGACGTTGCGCGCGCGTTTGATTGCCACCGTCAGGCTGCGCTGGTGCTTGGCGCAGGTGCCGGTCGTGCGGCTGGGAACGATGCGGCCGCGCTCGCTGACGAAGGTCTCGAGCACTTCCGACCACTTGTAGTCGAGAGGCAGCGACTTCTCGGCGCAGAAGCGGCAAACGCGCCGCCGCCCGCGCGAGCGGCCGAAGCGGCCTCGCGGCTTGCGTTCGCGCGCGCCGCCGCCGCCCTTGTCGTCGCGATCCCGGTCTCTCCTGTCCTCGCCCTCGCTCATGACTGCATCTCTCCTGCTTCGGTGGGCTCGCCGCCTTCGACCGTTTCCGGGCTTGCCTGCGCGGGCTGCTCTTCACGCGGTGACGAACGCATCTCGTGCAGCGGCGCATCGCGCCGGTCGTAGTGCTCACGCACGCGCGGCTCGGGCAGGCCCGTGTGATCCTGCTGGACACTGACGAAGCGCAGCACGCCTTCGACGATGCGCAGGTTGCGCTCGAGCTCTTTTACGGCCTGCGGCTCGGCGCGGTACTCGAACAGGTGGTAGTGCCCCTGCTTCTGCTTGCCGATGGAGTACGCGAGATCGCGAACTCCCCAGTCCCTCTTCTCGTCGACGGCTCCGCCTTCGCCGACGATCACGGACTCGAAGCGCGACAGCAGCTTGTCGGCTTCGGTTCCGAGGTCGGTGCGCAGCACCACCAGTGTCTCGTATGGTCGCATGGGTTTCCTTCTCGCTCAGGCGCCGGCCAGCTCGGGCCTGGCTCCGTTGAATGCCTGCATCGCGGCGGTGACGCCGCGGTCGACGATCGTCTCGACAGCATCGGCCGCCAGCGCGATCGCATCGCGGGCGGCCTGTTTCTCATCTTCGGTGAAGGGCGACAGCACGTGGTCGATGACCTCGCAGCCCGCGGGTGGCCGGCCGATGCCGACGCGCACGCGCACGAACGCGCTCGTGCCGATCTCTTCGGCGATCGACGCAATTCCGCGATGGCCCCCGCTGCCGCCTTCGGGGCGGACGCGGATGCGACCGAGGTCGAGGTCGAGGTCGTCGTGGACGGCGATCAGACTCCCGGGCGTAAGCCCGAGATCCTCGAGGAGTGCGGCCACTGCGCGGCCGCTGGCGTTCATGAACGTCTGCGGTTTCATCAACAACACCATGGAGCGGCCGAGCTCGACTCGGGCCGTCAGCGCAAGGAATTCCCGGCGCCGGATGTCGCTACCTTTTCTGGCGGCAAGCACGTCGACCGTATCGAAGCCGACGTTATGCCGCGTCCCTTCGTATTGCCCGCCCGGGTTGCCGAGTCCAGCGACCACGAAGGCGGGGCGCGGACTTCCCTGCACGGCGGCGTCGCGTGACGGCGTCAGCTGGCGGCCGGCGTGGCCGCACCCGCCGCGGGCGCTGCCGCGGCTGCTTCAGTGGTTTCGGCCGTGGGAGCCCCTTCGGCGGCTTCCTTCGTCGGCGGCAGCACCGAGACGATCGTGAAGTTGTCCTGGTAGATCGCCTCGACGCCCTCGGGCAGCGCGACGTCGGCGATGTGCACCGAGTCGTGAATGCCGAGCTCGGTGACGTCGATGTCGATGTGCTCGGGCAGGTTGCCCGGCAGCGCCCGGACCTCGATCTCGCGCCGCACCGGCTGCAGGATCCCGCCTTCGCCGACGACGCCCTTGGCCTTGCCGGTGAACGAGATCGCGACGGCCGCCGTTACCGGCGTGTTGGCGTCGACGCGAAGGAAATCGACGTGGATCGGCGCACCCGAAACGGGATGTCCCTGGATGTCCTGGATCAGCGCCAGGCCCTGGTCGAGCGCGGCTTCGACCGACTTGAGCTTGATCAGGTGGGCGCCGTGGCCGCTCAGGCCGCTCTTGGAAAACTCGTGGGCGTCGACCTTGACGCAGACGTTGGCGGTGCCGGCGCCGTAAAGAACGCCGGGGATCGCTCCGGCGCGGCGAAGGCGACGCGGGGACTCGCCCACGGCCCTGGATTCGACTGAAAGTTCGATGCTTCGCATGAGATCTCCGTTTGGGTTCTTTCGGGTGTTCGCGTCCTACTCGAACAGCGAGCTGATGGATTCTTCCTGGTGGGTGCGCCGGATCGCTTCTGCGATGAACGGTGCAACCGAGACGATGCGGATTTTCGGATTCGCGCGCACCTGTTCGCACGGCGCGATCGTGTCGGTGGTGATCACGGTATCGAGCTTCGACTGGGCGATCCTTTCGACGGCCGGACCCGACAGCACTCCGTGAGTCGTGCACGCGAGCACGCGCGTGGCCCCCGCTTCGATGATCGCGGAGGCGGCCGCACAAACGGTTCCTGCAGTGTCGATCATGTCGTCGATGATCACGGCGGCGCATCCGGTGACGTCACCGATGATGCGCATCTCCTCGACCTGGTTCGCACGCACGCGGCGCTTGTCGATGATGGCCAGCGTGGCATCGAGGCGCTTGGCATAAGCGCGCGCTCTTTCCACGCCGCCTGCATCGGGAGAAACGACGGCGAGCGGCATCCCCTTGACGGCCTGGGAAATGTGGGGGAGCAGTACCGGATTCGAGTAGAGGTTGTCCACCGGCACGTTGAAAAAGCCCTGGATCTGCCCCGCGTGCAGCTCCATCGTCATCACTCTCGACGCTCCGGCCGTGACGATCAGGTCGGCCACCAGCTTGGCACTGATCGGTACCCGGGGCGAAACCTTGCGGTCCTGGCGGGCGTACCCGTAGTAGGGCACCACCGCCGTCACTCGCGCCGCCGACGCCCTCTTGAGGGCATCGAGCATCAGCAGCAACTCCATCAGGTGGTCGTTGCCCGGCGTGGACGTGGATTGCACGACGAAGACGTCGCCGCCGCGCACGTTGTCGTGGATTTCCACGAAAATTTCGCCGTCGCTGAAGCGCCGGATCTCGGCGCGACCGCGTGCAACACCGAGATGCGCACAGATGGCATCGGCAAGTCCCAAGCTGGCGTTGCCTGCGAAGACCTGGATGGAGTTCATTGGCTGAGGGGCTTCCTGCTCGAAATGCTCGAAGTGCCTGATCGCCTGAAATGAGTTGCCGCCGCGTCCGCTGCCGTCGTGTTCTGCTTGAACGACAGCCGCGATCTTCCCGTCCCTGCTAACTGTTCTCCGGCGCCGGCACTGGGCGGGAAGGATTCGAACCTTCGAATGCCGGAACCAAAATCCGGTGCCTTACCGGGCTTGGCGACCGCCCATCGAGCCGCGCCGCTACGTGGCCGTTACGCATCCCTCTTTACCCGCTTCACCGTCTTCACCTGCTGCCGGCTCGCCGACCTGGTGTTCCCAGGGCTGCATCGCACGGGGCGAGGCGCCGACAGAAGCACCCGGGCGAGGCGCGCCTGGCCGGGCCCCTGCCATTGCCCGCAGGCCCTGGCAGCCGCCCGGGTGTCCTTGAAGGATCCGACCACCGCCGAACCGCTCCCCGACAGCACAACGCGCTCGGCACCGAGCCCCAGGAGGGCCTTCCTGGCACCCCGAACAGTGTCGAAAGACCTCTCGACTCCGCGCTGGAAGTCATTGAAAAACCAAGCTTCCGCCGCGTCGCTGCTGCGCGGGAAAGGGGTGACCCTAGAAGCCGAACGGCGGGATGTCAAACGAGGTAGCGCGGCGCGGTAAGCCCACGCGGTGTTCACCCTTTCGCGAGGCACGGCCAGCACCAGGACGCCCGCGGGTTTCCACGGCAGCGGCTCCAGGACGTCGCCGATTCCCGTCGCACGCGCGGGGGCGCAGCGCAGGAAGAACGGCACGTCGGCGCCGAGGCTGCGGGCAATCCTCACGGCCTCGCGCGGCGGCAGGCGGCGGCCGAGAAGACCCGGAAGGACCCGGATCACGGCAGCGGCATCGCTGCTGCCTCCGCCGAGGCCGGCGCCGGAGGGGATTTCCTTGCGAAGGCGGATCGAGACGGCGGCCTTCTCGCCGAGTGCCGCGAGCACGGCTACCGCTGCGCGCGCAGCCAGGTTCGAGCGTCCGCCGGGCACGCGCTCCGGTCCCGAGACGCTGCATGAGACGCTGCTGCGCGAAGCCGCGCGCACCGAGACCGTCACGGTGTCGTACAGAGAAATGGCGAACATCAGCGAGTCGATGTCGTGGTAGCCGTCGGCTCTTTTTGCGAGCACGCGCAGCGAGAGATTCACCTTAGCGGGCGCCCGGACGGTCGCCTGGCGCGTTGCGCTGCGCGGTTTCGACAGTTTCGACATGGGGGCGCAAAGTTTGACGGTCGCCCGGTCGCGTGACAACAAGCCGCCGTGCTTGTGCGCACCCTCCTGGCCTGCGAGCTGGCACAAGCGGCCGGCAAGCTGATCCGCGACGCGGTCGGCACTCGTCGCGATGTCGAGCACAAGTCGGCCGTCGACCTCGTCACCGAGATCGACCGCAATGCGCAGGCTCTCATCGTCGACGGCATTCGAGCCGCGTTCCCCGGCGACGTCGTCGTCGCGGAGGAGGACGCTGACCACACGCGGCCGAGCGGCCCCTGCTGGTACGTCGATCCTCTCGACGGCACGACGAACTTCGTCCACGCCCTGCCCCACTTCGCGGTTTCGATCGCGTGGTTCGACGACGAGGGGCCACGCTCGGCGGCAGTCTACGATCCGTGCAAGGACGAGCTTTTCCGGGCCGAACGCGGCTGCGGCGCTTTCATGAATGACGCCGCGATTTCCGTATCGTCGGTGAACGACCTGGACAAGGCGCTGCTGGTGACCGGGTTTCCCTATGACCGGCGCGAGCATGCGGCCTTTTACCTGGAGTACTTTCGAGAGTTCATGACGAGCGCCCAGGACCTGCGCCGCTACGGCTCGGCCAGCCTCGATCTCTGCTATGTGGCAGCCGGCCGCTTCGACGGGTTCTGGGAGTGGAAGCTGCATCCGTGGGACACGGCGGCCGGATGGCTCGTCGTCACCGAGGCAGGAGGACGCGTCAGCGACTTCGACGGTGCGCCGTACGACCCGTGGCTGCCGCGCGTGCTGGCGACCAACGGGCTGATCCATGACCAGTGCGAGCGGGTTGCGGCCTCCGTCCAGGCGCGGGTCCCCCCGAGCTGACGACACGAAGATCCGCAGTCTGTACACGCTTCCGTGTACAAGTTTTGGGGCAGCGCTGCCCTGCGGGAGACACTGCCAGTGCGTGATTTCCGCTTTTCGGCCGGGGCGGATACACAGTCCGGACCGGCTTTCCGCCGGTCGGCTGCCGCTCAGGCGCCCTCGTAGCTCAGGTGGATAGAGCACCGGCCTCCGAAGCCGGTTGCACAGGTTCGAGTCCTGTCGAGGGCACCACCTTTTCACTTCCAGAGGATTCTTGGTCTAGCGTGCCATTCCAACGGCCGCGGTCGGTTTCACTGGTTGCGGCACCTCCAGCTGCGCCGCTGCCTGCTGGACGTCCGTGTCGACCGAGTCGCCTTCGTCGTGGACGTGGTTCACTTCCGCCGTCGCACCCGTATCGGGCGTCGGCGGCGCGACTTCGCCCTGCACGGTGGCTGTATCCGGCGCCGGGGGTAGGCCCTTGCCGCCGGCGGCCAGCGTCTTCAGACCGCCGTCGAGCTGCTCGCGGAAGTGATTGTGCATCTCCTGCAGATCGGCGACCTGCACACGCGGCTTGGACGAAACCGCGCAATCGGTGCCCTTGCTCGCGGTGACCTTCATGCCGAGTGTGTTGTCGCCATCGGGATCGTCTTCGACGCGATAGAGAACGTCGCCGGCCGTCAGGTCGCACTCGTTGCCGTCGGACATAGAGACCGTCAGCGTGTCCGAGACGACGAAGACCTGCAGCGTCGGATCGAGCGCCGGAGGCTTGTCCGATGATCCCCACGCCACGCCGCCGCCGTCCGGCTGCGTCGCAGCGGCCTGAGTCTTCTTGATCTCGGCTTCGACCTCCGTCGCGATCATCTGCTTCACTTCGGGCGAGAGCGCGACCGCCGCGGGAGCAGGTTTGGGCTTCGGCGCTGCCGCAGGCTTCGGCGCGTTATCTCCCCGATCTCCTGCGTACTGGTCGTTGCTGCCCTGCTGCGCGTATTGATCGCCACCGCCCTGATCGGCGTAACCACCCTGATCTGCGGATCCGCCCTGATCGGCGTACCCCGGATCGACAGGCCCCGCGGCGGCCGCGGCCTGCGCCGCGTATGCGGCCTGCAGGCTTTGCGCCAGCAGATAATCGGTCAGCCACAGCGATGCGGTCGGATAGACCGGTGCAGGCGTGAAGTAGCCGCCGTAGTAACCGTACCAGGGATCCTGCCACCCCCACGTGTATTGGACGGGTACGGCCCACGGGTCGGCAGCCCACTCATAGTATGCCGGACGGTAGTAGTAGGTCGGCGCGTAAACGTAGTACGGATCGCCGTTCCAGACCGCCGTGCGGTAGGCATAGAC
>DASXOZ010000067.1 GCA_036493895.1 Candidatus Binatia bacterium
AAAACAACGGGCCGGCCGGTTGCGCAACCGGCCGGCCCCGAATCACGATCCGGTGATCTGGCTCGTCCGCCCCTCGTACGACCGCTACGGCCTGAACAGGAAGCCGAGCGTCAGCGCGACGACGTCATAGTTGTGAGTCTGGGAAACCCCGAGCATGTAACTGACGTCGCTGGTCACGACGAACTTGTTCGTCGCGTACAGGTCGAGGCCGGCGCCGAACCGCAGCGCGGGGCCGTCATCGGTCTTCCTGGAATTGGCCGCATTCGAGTTCGTCGTCTCCATCTTCAGGTAGTTGATGCCGGCCTCGAGCCAGGGCTGCCAGCGACCCGGTAGAAGGTAGAGCTTCTCGTTGCCGCCGAGAGCCCAGCCGCTGACCTGCCCGACGTGCTTCCCGTCGAAGTGTCCGGTGAACTCCTGGTAGCGCTCGACCTCGAGCTCGGTGGCGAGCCAGCGGTCGAAGCGGTAACCGACGTGAGCGTTGTAGCCCCCACTGCCGTCATTCGACTCGGTGACGTCGGCGCCGTTGCTGTCGTTCTGATTGAAATTGAAATTCTCAAACGCGTAGGTGGCTCCGAGGCCCATCAACGGACCCGGACGCGACGGATCGTTGCTCTCTTCCTCGACGGTTTGCGCCTTCTTGGCCGGGCGCTTGGTCGTCAGGTCACCCATGTCGTCCTGGGCATGAACGGCCGGCACGGCGATCAGCAGCGTGGCCAGAGAAAGTGTGAGCATGCGTCCGAATTTCATTCGGCTCCTCCTTTCAAGATCGGTCGATCGAACTGGTCCTTCGGTGTCGCGCCGGCGGCACGATCCCTCTCGTGCCGCCCGTTGCCGGGGTTGCCGGCTCGCCGCGCGAACGCGGCTGCCGCCTCGTCTTTTTACCGGATGGTCCACCGGGAGTCACGCCCCGCGCTCGCGGCGGCAAAACCGCCTCGTCGACGGGCAGGAAGGGCGCCTGGCCGCCTCGGGGCGAGCGTCACAGCGGGAGCCGGGACCCGAGCCTCAGCCCCACGATCACCAGGTCGCGCTCAATCCCGTCGAGCTCGGCCACGCCGGGAAGCCGGCCCCAGCGCTCGAAGCCGAAACCCGAGAACAGCGCGAGGCTGGCGTCGTTGTGGCCGAAGATGAATCCGAGAAGGGTCGTCAGCCCGAGGCCGGGCGCCGAGCGCACCGCCAGGGACAGCAGCGCGCGGCCTATGCCTTTTCGCTGGCTGGCGGGTGCGACGTAGATGCTGAGCTCGCTCGTCGCGCGGTAGGCGGGGCGGCCGTAGAACGGCTGGAAGCTGAGCCATCCTTCGAGCGGTGCCGCCGGATCGTCACCGCAGACCACCCACAACGGATGATGCGCGCTGTCGTGATCGCGAAGCCACTCGACGCGGCTGGCGACGCTGATCGGCTCGGTGTCGGCAGTGGCTCGCCGCGCCGGAATCGCGGCGTTGTAGATCTCGATGATCGCCGGAAGATCGGCGGCCGACGCGTGACGAATCTTCATCGGGATACGTAGATGTAATGGGGTCAGGCACCAGAGGAATGGGGTCTGACCCCATTCCTCTGCTACGTACCGCACCCTTCAGCGACAAGCCAGATGGTGGGAATCACCGGCACAGGCCGGCGCTGCGCCGCCCGGGCCGTTCCACAGCAGCGATCCGCATTCGTCGCTCGACCCGAAGACCACGGTGGCCTGGACAGCGTTCGGTGACGGCAACGTTGCGGTCACGCCGGCGGCCTTCAGCTTGATTCCGAGGCGACCCGGATCGGCCTTGGTCATGTCGCGTACCCGCAGTCGCGTCACTCCGGCGACGGAGCCGGAGTCGTCACGGTAGCTCCAGCCGTTCATCGTTTGGCGCCAGTTGTTGCCGCCCGGGATCGTCGCATCAAGCAGACCTTCGACGACGACGTGAACGCCGTTGGCCGGGGGATCGACGCCGGTAAACGGGGTGGGCAGCAGCGCCTGGGCGCTGAGCTTGGCGGTAAACGGCGTCGCCGAGGCCTTGAGCATCGTGTCTTCGAGCACGATGCCGCTCTGGCAAAGGCCGCCGCCGCCACCACCACCTCCGCCGCCGCCGCCGCCTCCGCCGCCGCCACCGCCGACGCACGTGTTGCCTCCGCCCACCCACGCCTGCAGCAGCGTGTGCAGCGCCTGCGGATCATTCTGCGGCGACCCGGCGCCGGTCTGGCTGAACTCGTTGATGCCGTGGCAGTTGGCGCAGACGCGGATCTCTCCGGCTCCGAAGCTGAGCCAGTTGCGCTCACGCACGACGGGCCCGTCATTCGGATCGGTAAGCTGCCACGTCAGTGCGCGCCGCGCGGGCACGATCGCGGCGAACGAGCCGTCCGACGCGATCGTCACGCCGCCGTCCGGAGCGCCGGCGTCCTGCGAGACGCAGGGCTGGTGCATCGGGCGCGAGAGGTTGCGGCGCCCCGGATACGGGTCGGCCGGATCGCCGTAGCCGCGAACCATGTCCGCTTCGAAGATCTGCATGTGCGTGATGTCGTAGATCGTGCCCGCCTTCGCGATCGACTGCACTCCTCCCGGCACCCGCAGGTTGTACGGTTGCTGGACGTCGGCACGGTCGCGCTGCGTGACGTTGCGGCTGACGATCAGCGCCAGGCCGTTGTCGTGCAGGTACTGGCGGAAGGTGGCCACGTCGACGTTCTCGGCGGCGAATACTCCGGCTTCGATCGCAGGCAGCGTCTCCGTGCGAGCCGTCGGCACGCTGCGCGCGACGACTTCGACCGGATCGAGCTCCCACAGGGTGCCGTTCCAGCTCACCAGCTGGTCGGGGCTCCACCAGCTCAGCGACTTGCCGATGCCGCTCGTCAGCATCGGACCTGCCGCCATGAATCCCCCGGAAGCCTGCAGCACCTTGAGCCGGTACGAGTAGCTCCAGTCGGGCGCGGTCGTCGTGCCGTTGTTGTGGATGTTGTCGGTCGCCGGCGTGTGCGCTGCGAGGACCTGTCCGTCGGTCAGCGGCAACGGATTGCGGAAGTAGCCCGTCGACTGCGGCACCATCGCATCGGCGCTCGTCGGCGTGACCTTGATCAGCAGCATGTGATCGGGATTGATGCTGGGCGCGCCGGTGACGCGCATGATCGTCCCGCCCGATGCGGTCGCGAATTCCGGAGCGTGGGTGGCCAGGAACTCGCCCGCATGGTTTGGGTCTTCGCGCAGGTGGAACAGGCCGCCGTCGCCGCTCAGCATCACGGTGTTGTCGTGGTCGGCCGGCGGCGTGTAGTAGGTCAGGTTCGGGTCGGCGGCGAAGCTGCCGTCGGTGTAGGTTCCGCCGAACTCGTGGCGACCGATGTGGTTGAGGGTCTCCTCGGCCGTTCCGTCCTCGTTCAGCTCCCACGGAAAGAAGTGGTTGAACGTGTGCAGCGTGAACGTCGGCGAATAGCCGGGGTCCTTGGTCGAGCGCGGCTCCGGGTACACCTCGGCTCCCACGATCGATGTCGTGACTGCCGCGTTCTGGTCTTCGCTCGTGTACGTCAGCGGATGGTAAGTGGCCGCGACCGTCGAATCGTCGCCCTGCTGGTCCCTCTGGAGGTGGTCCCACTTCGTGAAGATCACGCGTCCGAAACTGTCGAGCGAAAGCGACGTCGCGCCGCTCGGGGCATGCTCGAGAAGCTCGAACTTGCCCGAGGCTTCGTCGAGCGCGTAGATGCCGGAGACGATGTAGGCCGACTCGTACTCGTCCCGCTGCGGGTACAGGTAGGGCTCGCCGCCGCGGGGACGGTCGGACGTGAAAAGAATTCTCCCCTCGGTCGCATAGATTGGCGACACGTTGTTGTAGGCGGGCTGGTTCGCGATTTTGCGGATGTGCACGGTCTCGCCCTGGCCGAGGCCGGAGACCTCGTAGATCTGCCATTGGAAGCTGCCGGCCTGGTACTGCTGGGTCGGCGCGCCGATCGCCATCGAGAACAGTGCCTTGGTGCCGCTCCAATGGACGCAGGGCTCGCGCACCGCGATCGAGTTCGCGCCCTGCATGCCGGCATTCCCGTAGCCGGCTTCCTGGGTCAGGTTCCTCAACATGCCGCCGGGATACCGGATCATCAGGTCGCCGCCGCGCGGGGCCGCATCGATCGTCGCCTGATGGTTGCCGAATTGCGCGGCGACCGAGCCGAAGCTTCCCACCGGGACCTGGGTCACGAACAGGATCGGATTGGCAGTGTCGGGGTCGGCGGCCGCGCTGCGCGGCGGCAGCAGCGGTGCCGACGACAGGGCGAGCGCAGAAATGATCGACAGGCGCGCGGCGAGGCCGACGCGACGCGAAAGCGGCGAGTGCATGTTCATGACCGGTCCCCCATGTTCCTGCGACGCCGCAGCCGGCCGTCGCCCCCTCGAGGAGTTGCGTGGAGAGGTCATTGTGACCGGCACCAATCGTGCGCGAAAAGGGGATTTGGGCGTCGTAAGCGAATTCCGCGTCGCGAACGCGGGATTTTCACGATTCGCGGACACGGACGGCGGCAGTTAACACTCGTTCAATACCACCGCGGCGGGGAGGGCGCGCGATGTCCCCTCTCGGTTCCCGGATGCCGCGCGGCCTTTCCGACCGTTCAGGCGGCTAGCCCGCCGTCGATCCTCGGGCTCGCGCCTACGACGCCGGCGAGCCGGCGGCTGTGCTCCTTCTCACTCAGCGCTGGATGCGAAGCAGGATGCCGAGGACGCGCTTGGCAGCCGGTGTCAGCTTCGTGCGCATGTAGGCGTTGGCCGCCGCCTTGATCCCTTCGGCCTGGGTCGGGTAGGGGTGAATCGTCGCGGCGATCTTCCCGAGGCCGAGTGCGCCGGTGATCGCGAGCGAAAGCTCGCTGATCGATTCTCCTGCGTGGGACGAGACGATCGTGGCTCCGAGCACCGCGTCGCTTCCCTTTCGCACGAGCACCCGCACGAATCCCTCCGCTTCGCCGTCGAGCACCGCGCGGTTCACTTTCTCCAGCGGCACCGTGAACGTGTCGGTGTCGATCCCTTTCCGTTTGGCCTCGTGCTCGTAGAGCCCGACGTGCGCGACCTCGGGATCGGTGTACGTGCACCACGGCATCACGAGCGCGTCCAGTTTCTTGCGGCCGAAGAACAGCGCGTTCTGCACCGCGATTTTCGCGGCGGCGTCGGCCGCGTGCGTGAACTTCCACTTCATGCAGCAGTCGCCGACGGCGAAGATCCGCCGGTTGCTGGTGCGCAGGTGGTCGTTGACGACGATCCCGCGCTCGCTCGCCGCGACTCCCGCCGCCTCCAGGCCCATGTCGTCGACGTTCGGACGCCGTCCGACGGCGACGAGGATCCGATCGCAGGAAACCGCGGCTTCGCTGCCGCCGCCGACGTTGCGGTAGCGCAGCGTCGACGACCCGTCGCCGGCGCGGACGACGGAGGTAACCTCGACGCCGAGCACGAGACGCACTCCTTCTCGCTCCAGTCGCGACTGCACGATCGCCGCCGCGTCCTCGTCCTCGCGCGGCAGCAGCCGGTCCTCGATGTCGAGCACCGTCACCTGGCAGCCGAGGCGCTGCAGCGCCTGGGCCATCTCGCAACCGATCGGACCGCCGCCGAGGATCGCGACGCGGCGCGGGCGCTCGACGAGGTTGAACACGGTCTCATTGGTCATGAAGCCGGTTTCCGCCAGGCCCGGGATGTCGGGAACGGCCGCACCGGCTCCGCTGGCAATGATCGCTTTCTTGAACCGCAGCGTCGTGCCCGCCACTTCGAGCGCGCCCTGTCCGGTAAAGCGCGCGTTGCCCTGGAACACGTCGATCCCGAGCTCGTCGCGATAGCGCCTTGCCGAATCGTCGCGCGCGATTTCCGCGCGAAGGCGGCGCATGCGTTCCATTGCCGCGGCGAACTGACGGTCGAGCTCTGCATCGTCGAACCTGGCCGCACCGAACAGCTCGCGGGCCTCCTTCACGCTGCGCGCGTGGCGGATCACCGCCTTGGACGGGACGCAGCCGTAGTTCAGGCAGTCGCCGCCCATCAGGTTCCGTTCGACGAGCGCAACGCGGGCGCCGAGGCCGGCGCCGACCGCGGCGGAAATCAGTCCTCCCGTTCCTGCACCCACGACGACGAGGTCGTAGCGGGATTTCGGCTCGGGATTGATCCAGTCGGTAGGTCGCACGCGCACGAGAAGGCGCGTGTTGTGCTCGTCCAGCGGTGCGACGACGGTCTGGTAGTCGGCGGCGGATTCGCGAGATTTCGCAGTCGCCGCGCGCCGCTCCTCGATGCGTGCCGTCTCTCGTGGATCGGGCGGTGACGCTTGCGCGGGCGGCGCAATCCCAGGGTTTGCAGCCTGCTCCGGCATGCGCCGGAATGCCGGCGGGATCGGCGCGCCTTCTCCCATCGTGTGCGCACGCTCGAGCGCGGTGCGCGCCGAGAGCATCGATTCCTGCAGCGTCTTCTTCTCGGTAGCATCGGCCAGCGCGCGCCGCGCGATGCGCGTGACGACGGCGGTGACGGCGATCGTCGCGACGAGACCGACCACCAGAACGCCGTAGTACCCGTTGCCCTTCTCGACCGGCGCACCTCCGGCCAGTGCCGCGACGTCGCCGGCCAGCTTGCCGTAGTAGACGAAGAGGAAAGTGCCGGGGAGCATTCCGATCGATGCCACGACATAGTCGGTAAAGCGTACCCTCGTGACGCCGAGGGCATAGTTCATCAGCGAGAACGGGAACGCCGGCGACAGGCGCAGCAGGAAGACGATCTTGCGGCCTTGCGCGGCCACTGCGCGGTCGATCGCCGCAAAGCTCGCGTTACCTGCGATGCGGCGCTCGACGAGGCCGCGTGCGAGGTAGCGCGAAACGAGGAAGGCCAGAGCAGCGCCGATTGTCGCGGCAACGAACACATACGCGACGCCCGCCGCCAGGCCGAAGATCGCGCCGGCAACCAGCGTGAGCAGCGAGGCCGGTACGAGCGCAACGACGGAGACGACGTAGCCGGCGATGAACACCACCGGGCCGAGAGCACCGAGCCCGGCGACCCATTCGGCAAAGCGAGGCACCTCCGCGCCGATCCGGCGGCTGGCGACGAGCAGCGCGGCAACGACCACGGCGATGGCGAGCCACTTCACAAGCGTGGCGCGGGACGAAGACGCGGGCGCAGGGGAAGCGGTGCTCATGGCGTCGGCAGACAGTATCCCAGCTTCGCGCTGGATGCTCGGATCGAAGGATGCGGGACGGGGAAGGGGG
>DASXOZ010000068.1 GCA_036493895.1 Candidatus Binatia bacterium
GTCGTGCCGATGGATGCGGCCCAGCTCGAAAGCAACTGGGACGTGATCCAGACCGAACCCGTGGGAACCAACAGCAAACGCTCGCGCAAGCGCAACGGCCGCAACCTGCAGCCGACCACGCGCTCGGTGATTCGCCGCATCGAGACCTACGAGTACACGGGAGCGTATGATCCCGCCACGCATGAGGCACTCTGCGCCGACGGCACCTGCACCGCACCCGGCGCCGGCGAGCTCGGAGCTCTCGTCAGCACGCAGATGAGCGCGGTCAACGTGCAGGAAGACTCGCTCACCGTTACCAAGACCGGAACCGGCGGCGGCAACGTCAACTCCAGCGACAAGGTCCTGAGCTGCGGCAACAAATGCGTCTCGCCATACGTCGCGGGCACGCTCGTGACGCTGACTGCGCAGGCCAACAGCGGCAGCGTATTTGCCGGGTGGACCGGAGCGTGCTCCGGAGCAGCTTCGACCTGCACGGTCGCGGTCAGCGGGGCCACCAGCGCGAATGCCACGTTCAACACCCAGACCACGGCGGGCGGCGGTGGCGGTGGCGGCGGTGGTGGTGGCGGCGGCGGCGGAACGACGAGCACCAGCACCGCGTCGCTTGCCGTGAAGACGAGCGGTGGAAAGGGCCTCATCACGAGCACCCCGGCCGGCATCAGCTGCGGCAGCACGTGTTCGGCGAAGGTGGTTCCCGGGACCATGGTCACGCTGTCGGTTCTGCCCGATCCGGGTCTGCACCTGGTGAACTGGTCGGGATCATGCACGGGCACGGCTGCCACCTGCACGCTGTCGGTCACGGGTTCGGCGACGGTTCAGGCAAACCTGAGCAAGTAGGCGACGACCTGATCCACGAAGGACGGTGCACGGCGGCAGATGCCACCGTGCACCGTCTTTTTTTTGAGTGGTCGTGTCGGCTACGCGGGCTCTAACTGCGACACTACCCGAAAAAGGGAGGTCCCTTGCGGAACCTCCCTTTTGCTTATGACCTTTGTCGGCGCTCGTTACGGTTCAGGGAGCTTCCTTGTCCTGGAACGTGAACCCGTCGTTCTTGGCCGCAGGATCGGTGAACGTGTGGGTCCAGCACTTGTTGCCGTTGTTCTGAAGCTGGGCGATCACCGGCTCGGTGAGCGGCAGCATCGGCATGGCGATGCTCGCGCCCTTGGACTTGACCTGAACGCTGGCCTTCCCGTCAAGACCGGTCTTGAGCGACATGCCGGTCACACCGCCTTGCGCGCCGGTTTTGTCCTTGTACTTGAAGCCGGTCGTCCCGGCCAAGGCCCAATTGGTGGCGCTCGGAGAGACTTTCGCTTCCGAGACCAGGTGCCCCGGACCGGCGTTCCCCGGTGAGTAGATGCAGAAGTAATACGGCATCGTGGTAGTCGGATCCCCGAGATCTGCCGGCACCGTCGCCGCACCCTTCGACCACTTCCACTGGATCTGGTTCTTCGACGTATCGGTGCTGTTCTTGACCAGCAACGATGCCGATGTCGTATCGAGGCAGCCGGTCAGCGGCGCCGCCGAGCAGCCGAACCGTACGTCCACCGTCGCAGAGGCGGACAAGGAATTCGTGGTGCAGCAATCGGAAAGGACGTCGATGGTGCGTTCGGCAAGGTTCGGGTAAGTGTGGGAAACGGAAACCTTGTACAGGACCGGTCCAGATCCGGTGTGCGAGGTCCACGGCCAGTTCTCAGTGACGGCGTCGCCCCAATGGATATTTGCGTGGTCATGAATCGCGCCGGTACCGATGGTGGCCTCGGTCACGTGAATGTTGACCGAACCGGCGACGCTGTCGCGCGAGGCGACAGAAACCGAGATGCCTTCGACGTGATGGGCCGCGGCGATTTGCGGCGACAGCAGCAGCGGCGGTGTCGATGGGAAGCTTCTCCTCTCGTTCGGGCGAGCTCATCGACGAGAGCAGTGTCTGGAAATCGCGCTGCATGTCGTGGGCGATGCCGGGCTGCTCCTTGAGCTGATTGGAAAGCTCCCGCGGGTCGCGCATGATGTCGTAGAGCTCGGGCGCCGGACCGTCGATGTATTTCCATCGCTCCTGCCGCAGCACTCGCAGCTTGGCCCAGCCGTACGTGTAGAACGGCAGATAGGTCTCGGCGTACGCGGATTGCGCGGGACCGGCGCCCTGGACGAGCGGCAGCAGACTGCGTCCCGGCAGACCCGGGTCGCCGGACAGGTGGAACAGGTCGATCACGGTCGGAACCAGATCGACCTGGCTCACGTTCTGCGCAACGCGCGTGCCGGCCTTCGACCCTGGCAGGCGCATGATCAGCGGAACGTGCAGCGTCGAGTCATACGCCAGGATGCCGTGAGTCTGCTCGCCGTGCTCACCGAGACTCTCGCCGTGATCCGCCAGCACGATCACAGCGACCCCGCGTCCGGCGGCGATCCTCGGATGTGCGAGCAAACGTGCGATCTGCGAATCCATGTACGCGATCTCGCCGTCGTACAGGTGGTCCTGGTAGCGATCACGGTACGGCGACGGCGGCGAATACGTCGCATGCGGATCGTAGAGGTGGACCCACAGGAAATAGCGGTCGCCGTCGGCAAGCTTGTCGAGCCACGCGCTCGCGGCGGTGACCGTGGATTCGGCCGGCCGATCGGGAACCATGCGCGGATGACGCTCGCGGCCGGAAGAAAGATCGTCGTCGTAGACTTCGAAGCCCTGGTTCAGCCCGTAGCGATGGTCGAGCACGGAGGCAGAAACGAACGCGCCCGTGTGAAACCCGGCTGCACGCAGGCGCTCGGCCAGTGTCGTCACCTCTGCAGGAACGTAGTGAATGCCGTTGTTCCTCACGCCGGTCTGCGGCGGGTAAAGTCCGGTGTGAATCGATGTGTGCGCAGGAAGGGTGATGGGCGCGACCGAATACGCATGATCGAACACCACGCCGCTGTCGGCGAGCGCCTGCAGCCCGGGCGTTTCGACGTTGGTGGCTCCGTACGGCTGCAGGTGATCGGGCCGCGTCGTGTCCATCGTGATCAGCAGCAGCGACTCCGGCTGGACGCGTCCCGTGGAGGCAGGCGGGGAGATCTGCGCAGACGGCGCCTGGGCCAGCGCTTCGACCGCGAACAGCAGGGACAACGACAACGAGAGAAAGAGCGGACGCGCGGACGTGAGCACGTCGGCGCTCTTGTCATTGGCGCGGCCGGGCCGCAAGCCGGGCGGCGCCCGGCGGAGACGTCGCGTCGAGCTTCGTATGACTCGACGTCGGGTCGGCGAACCAGCCTGCCTGGCCACGACTTCGTCAAGCGGCTTCACGAGCCGATTGCCCCCGGGACCTGGGCCTGCCCGCTCGTGTTTACCTCGTACGGCATCATATGATCCCGGGTCTTCGACCATGAATTGCCCGTCCTGCAGTCACGACAACCGAGAGGGTCGCAAGTTTTGCGCGGAGTGCGGTGCGGCGCTGCCGCTTGCCTGCGGGAGCTGCGGAGCGCCTTACGACGCGGGCGAGAAGTTCTGGTCTTTCCGAAGGCGCTGATCGACGAGACCAAGGCCCAGACCGATCGTGACCTGACGCGCTTCGACCTGGACTTCGATGTCCCGCAGCACTTCCTGCCCGAGTTCCCGGCGCCCATCTACCTGACGACGCGGCTGGATCTCGGCGACGTCTCGCACGGAAAGCTGGTGACACTCGCCAACCACTACGATTTGTTCAGCCTGCTTTGACTGCCACGCCAACGGCCATACCGATGCTGCGACGCACACGGTCGGTGACATCCGCCCGAACGAGCATCGGCACCGCATCGACACGCCCTCGCTGCTCGGCGTAAACATCCAGCGGCTCTTCGGCTCGCAACGGGCAATGAGGAGCGTCGAGGACTTCACCGAGTTCGAACAGCGCGCCGCGTATTTCGACGGCGATCCGGTACAGGCCCAGCGCAAGGGCGTCAACATTCTCGAGCGCGGGAGCCAGGTGCACTTCATGGCCGAGTTCCAGGACCTCCTCGACTTCCCGCCGGCACCGAAGCTCACCGTGATGGGCACGCTCGATTCCGCGAAGACCACGCCGAGCGAGAGGAGCGGCGAGGCGCTGTTCTTCGGCAAGGCGCAGTGCGCGACCTGCCATGCGCCGCCTTACTACACCGACAACTCAATGCACAACTTGCAGGTAGAACGTTTCTACACGGACCGGACGCTCAACGGCCTGACCGCCTCTACCGATGGGCCGATCAAGACGTTCCCACTGCGAGGCGTCAAGGATTCGCCGCCGTATCTGCACGATGGGCGACCCCTGACGCTGGACGACACGGTAGAGTTCTTCAATCTCGTGCTCGGGCTGAAGCTGAGTGCACAGGAGAAGAAGGACCTGGTCGCCTTCCTGCGCGTGCTCTAGCAGCCCTTCCTATGCGGCCGCCCGACGGCATCCATCGAAGGTCGGCTGCTCAACCGAGCATTCGATCCGCCGCGCCCAGATACTCGGCGATCGCCCGATCCGCCCACGATTCCACGGCGCCGAGCGTCTCGAAAAACCCGCAGTGTCCGCCGCGCCGGGTCAGGGCCAGCGTGATCCGTGGCAGCTTCTGCATCTCGCCGAGGTGCCGGTGGACGTTGCGCTCGACGCAGACAGGGTCGTCGGCCGAATTGATCACCAGCACCGGCGCGACGACGTCGCGCGCGACCTCCATCGGATTGCAGCCGACGTAGAATGCCTCGCGGCTCTCGAAGCCTGCGAGCGGATAGAGGCGGTCGTGGAACTCCGCCATGGTCGTCGCGGCCGCACATTCTTCGTATCCGCCGACTGGTCCGAGCACCTGTCGGTTCCTCGCGAGGAAGAACCGCACGAGCTTGCGCGTCAGGTAGCGGTCGTACCTCGGATCCACGAATTGGAACGCGTCGCGGATGTCGTAGGCCGGGCAGAGTGCGACCGCCGCGCGAAGACGCGAACGGCCGCCTTCCTCGCCGAGGTAGCGCACGAGAAGGCCCGAGCCTGCCGACACCCCGACGCCATAGAGCGGCGCGGAAGGGCGTCGCGCCTCGATCGCGAGGATCTGCCGCCGCAGATCCTCGCTCGGGCCCATCGTGTTGATCTTCGGCGAAGTGAGCTCGAGGCCGGCGTGGCCTCGCCGATTGCAGGCCGCGACGACCCAGCCAAGGCGCGCGCGAATCGACGAGATGAAGCGGCGCAGCCCGTCGCCGCTGCCGGTGATCGTGTGGAGCACGACCAGCACAGGCGTCCGTGCAGGCTCGGCGAGGCCGAGCCACTGGATCGACACGGTGCCGCCGTCGGGCATCGTAAGGCGTTCTTCGAGATCCCAGCGCAGCCGCGCGGCAGTGTCGCCGCGCAGCGTGGTCAGCAGGTTCTGCACGTGCGAGTTGCGCACCCATGGCGACGGCTCGAAGCCTGCGCGCAGCACGGGACAGGCAGCGAGAATCCCGTCGTGCCAGTTGCGGTCTACACCGCTGTAGCAGCTGAGCTGGTCGATATGCGACATCCGTCCCTGCAGCGCCGCGCCCTCGAAGGCGTGCGCGGCTGCTGCCGGCGATTCTTATGTCGGTGGCAGCGGTCCGGCGCCACTTCGACTCCAAACTCAGTGCGTCGCCGGGAGGGCCGCAACCATCTTCGTTACGGCCTTCTCGATGTTGCGCGCCCCGCTTTCGGGGCCCATCGCTACGGCCGTTCCCGTTCCGCGAAAGACCAGCCTCTTCGTGCGCATGTCGACGACATCGAGAAGCAGCGTGCCGTCAGGATACGGCGTAGCGTTTGAATAGTTGTTCGGCGCGCCGGTCCACGACGTGTAGAAACCGTAGGCGTAATCCCACCTGCCTCCGGAACGCTGCTCTGCCATCTCCCGAGCCGAGGTCCGGTCCGTGAGGAAAACGTGCCAGACGATCGCGAGGTCGGCGTCCGGGCCCGTCGCCTCCGCAACTCCGCGCTCCGCGAGCCGGTCGTGGACCACCTTGCGAAGCGCCATCTCGCAGTAGATCGGAAGGTCCCGCGAGTCGGGACCCGGCGCGAGCGAATACGTCCTGTAGGTTCCGAACGCCGCGGAGTGGTCGTAATCGGTCGTCACGTCGACGGTGGAACATGCGACCACGGCCAGCGCCGTGAACAACGAAACGAAAATCGTGCCGAGTGCCTTCATGCCGGCACGAGCTATACGCTTGCGACTACCCGAGCAATCGGCTCCGGCACGGCAGGAAGACGGCGCGCGGTGTGTCAGGCCTCGGCTCCCCGGCAGCGGCGAATCCTGCGATGGCTCGCCACAGGACGGGCCGTCTGTTAGTCATGCGCATCGATTCGCCCGGCGCTATTCCCGGCATCGGGTCCAGTGACGGCATCGATGCCGCTCCATGAGGCGACGGCACTGCGGGGCCTGACGTACATGAGCTGGATTACACGATGAGCTGCGCGCAGTGCGGCCACGAACCACCGGCAGGATCCGGTTTCTGCAATCATTGTGGGGCAAAGCTCACGGTCGCATGCCCTGGCTGCGGCGTAACGCCTCCGCCCGGCTCGCGATTCTGCAACGAGTGCGGGACGCCGCTGGGCGCACCCTCCAGGCAGCCGACGCCATCGATCGCTCGCGACGCACCGTCGGCGGCGCCACAGTCGGACGCGCGCAAAATCGTCACGATTCTCTTCGCCGATCTCGCGGGTTCGACCGCGCTGCACGAGCGCCTCGATCCGGAGTCGGTGCGCTCGTTCATGGAAAGCTACTATGCCGCCATGCGCGCGGCCATCGATGCGCACGGTGGCACGCTCGTCAAGCTTCTCGGTGACGGCGTGATGGCAGCGTTCGGTGTACCGCACGTCGCCGAAGACGATGCGATTCGCGCGGTACACGCAGGCACTGCAATGCAGCAGGCGTTCCGGCAACTCGCGCGCGAGCACGCCGACATCGACCTCCGCGTCGCGATCAATACCGGCGAGGTCGTCGTCGGCACCGACAATGCAGACGTGCTCGGCGATCCGGTCAACGTTGCGGCGCGCCTCCAGCAGGAAGCGCGGGCCGGCGACGTCGTGGTCGGTGAAACGACGCGCCGCCTGGTTGCCGCGCATGTGACCCTGGAGCCGCTCGGCAGCTTCACACTCAGGGGTCGGGCCGAACAGGTCAAGGCCTACCGCCTGGTATCGCTCGAACGGCCGAGCCGCGTCGCAACCGCCGCGTTCGTCGGACGCAGCATGGAAATGGGGAGGATCACTGCGATCTTCGATGCGGCGGTCGCCCAGCCCGCCGCGCGGCTTGCCGTGCTGCTGGGCTCGCCGGGGCTCGGGAAGTCGCGCCTGATCGCCGAGATCACGAGCTCACTTGGCGACAATGCGACCGCCGTCTTCGCGCAGTGCGATGCCGCCGGCGGGAAGACATTCGCTCCGATCGCCGGTGCACTTCGCGAGCTTCTCGGCGCGGGCCTCGTCGAGTCGGGTGACGCCACGGACAGCGCCGGCACGCTGCGCAGCGCCGTCGAGGCCGCAATCCCGACGAGCGATGCCGAACGGCTGCGAATAGCCTCCGGGATCGCGGCGCTGCTGGTCGGATCTCCGGCGTCGCCGGAAGAAACGTTCTTCGTCATCCGGCGCTTCCTGACCGGGCTCGCTCAGAACAGGCCCGTCGTCCTCGTGATCGACGACCTGCACTGGGCCGAGCCGCTGCTTCTCGATCTCGTCGAGCACCTCGTGCAGTGGGGCAGCGGCGTGCCGTTGCTCGTGCTCATCGGCGCACGGCCGGAGCTGCGCGACCTGCGGTCGTCGCTGGTCACACGCGGCGGGATCGTCTCCGACGTCATTACGCTCGTCGGTCTCGATGCGGGTGCGGCGATGCAGCTTGCGGCCAGCGTCATCGGCGCCAGTGACCTGCCGGCGACCGTGGTTGCCAAAGTGCTCTCCACAACGGAGGGCAATCCGCTGTTTGTCGGCGAGCTCGTACGCATGCTCGTGGACGAGGGTGCGCTCGAGCGCCAGGGCGACCGCTGGATCATCGGCGCAAACCTCGCGGCGCTGGAGATGCCGCCGACCATCCATGCGCTTCTCGCTGCGCGTATCGAACGCCTGCGTCCCGAAGAGCGCACGGTTCTCGAGCACGCGTCCGTGGTCGGCCGGCACTTCTCGCGAAGCGCAGTCTGCGCGCTTCTCGGCCTGAGTGGGAGTGAGCTCGACGCACGCCTGGAGACGCTGCGCCGCACCGAGCTGATCGAGCCCGACACGGGATGGTTCCTCGGCGAGCCGGTGCTGCGCTTCCATCATGTGTTGATCCGCGATGCGGCTTATCGGCGCCTGCTCAAGGGCAAGCGCGCGGAGCTGCACGCGCAGCTTGCCGAGTGGATCGAAGCAAAGGTGCGCGATGCGCCCGAGCACGACGAAACCGTCGGCCACCATCTCGAACAGGCGCACCGGCTTCTGTCCGAGCTCGGCCAGCAGGATCAGAAGACCAGAATGCTCGGCGAGCGGGCCGCGAACCGCCTCGCGGCCGCGGGTCGGCGAGCGCTTGGCGGCGACGACGTACCGCTGGCGGCGAACCTGCTTGGAAGAGCCATTGCACGTCTCGACGCGGGCGACACGGCGCGCGCCGAGCTCGCGCTCGACTGGTGCGAAGCACTGCTCAGCGCCGGAGACGTCGCCCAGGCAAAGACTGCCATCGCAGAGTTGAGCCGATTTACCACGCCGCGCGCCGCGGATCTGACGACCGCCGACGAAACGACTGCGATCAGGCGACTTTCCGCCTGGCATGTCTGCTTCACCGGGCAGCTGACGGTGCTGACCTCACCGCAAGGACTGCAGGACGTCGCGGGCTCCGTCTCCGCCGCCTCGAAGGAGCTCGCCTCGCTCGGCGATTCGGCCGGTGAGGCCAAAGCACACTTCGTTCACGCACTCGCACTCGCACGACTCGGCAAAGTCGGGAGCTGCGAGGGCGCGCTCGATCGTGCTCTGGCGGCCGCGCGCGGAGCCGGCGACAGGCGCCGCGCGAACACCGTCCTCGCAATCGCTCCGATCGCCGCGCTCTGGGGACCGAGCCCGGTCACGCGCGCGAGCGGCCGCTGTCTCGACGTCGTGCGCGTTCTGCGCATCACGCAGGGCGCACCGGCCGTGGAAGCGGTCGCGCTGTCGTGCCAGGGCGTGCTCGAGGCGCTGCGCGGCCGGACCGAGGCCGCACGCCGCATGATCACGTCGGCCCATAAAATGGTCGAAGAGCTCGGTATCACGCAGCGCGTGCTCGAAGCCGACGTGTCCGCCGGCCTCGTCGAGCTTCTCGAAGGCGATGCGCCGGCCGCCGAGCGCAACCTTCGCGGCGCCTACGAAGGGCTGCGCGATCTTGGCCTCGGAATCGGCGCGGCACAGGCATCGGCGCTGCTCGCACGGGCGCTGCTGGCGCAGAATCGAGACGCGGAAGCCGAAGCACTCTCTTATGAGAGCGAGCTGCTGGCGGGCGACGACCTGAAGGCTGCGATCGCATGGCGCGGCGTGCGCGCCGAGGCGCTCGCGCGACGGGGCGAACATGACGCGGCAGTGGAGCTCGCAACCGCGGCAGTCGAGCTCGCTTCGGCAACGGATGCGCTACTCGATCACGCCGACGCACGCCTTGCGCTTGCGGCAGCACTTCGCGCTGCAGGTCGCGATGCCGAAGCAGACGCCGAGGAGCGGCGCGCCAGGGAACTCTGGGATGCCAAGGGTGCGACGCTGCTCGCCGAGCGTGCGCCGCGCCCGGCTGTTTCGGCCGGTCCCACTATTGCAACCGCGGCCGCGCAGCCGCCCACGGCCGTGGCGAATACCGCCCGGTCGGGCCGCCGATTCACCCGCAACTTTGCCGTTCAGAACCGCGACCGTATCGCATCGGCAATTGCCGCTGCCGACGTGCAGGCGCTCGACACCGTGTACCGCTCCGATGTCGAGGTCATCGACCATCTGCACGCACGCAGTTATGGCTACGACGGCGTGCGTGAACTGATGCGGCTGCGGATAGTAGAATCCGAGACCGCCACGTTGCCGTACGAACCGCTGGCGACGCTCGGAGAGTCGCTTCTCGTCTGCCGAGTTCGTAGCACGTCCACCGGCTCGACTGTCGGCACCGCAACAATCGGTGCGACAGACGTGCCATACATCGAGGTCATCAACGCCGACGAAGCGGGTCGGGCGAGACGGATCTACATTTTCGGAGAAGACAAGCTCGGCGAAGCGATCGTGTGTCTGTATGAGCGCTACGCCGAGCTGCAGCCCGACGGACCTGCACGTAATCGCGCGGCGCAGGTCGCGCGGTCCGTCGCCGCTTACGACGGACCTTTCAACCCCGATCGCCTCGCCAGCGAATTGTCTCCAGGCTTCCGCTTCATCGATCACCGGCCTCTTGCGACGTGGTCCGCGCGAGACCCGAATGAGTTCGTGAAGCACTGGCGGCTTCAGCGTGACCTTGCGCCGGACGTTGCGCAGCGCTTCGAAGACGTTCTCGCCTGCACACTCGATGCGCTGCTCGTCCGCGTGACCGCCTTCGGTACCGGTCGCGACAGCGGCGGGGCTTTCGAAAACCGCACCTGCTGCGTCCTCACATTCGCACCCGACGGCCGCAGCATTGGCGGCGAGCTGTTCGAAGCGGAGTGCGAGGCCGAGGCGCGGGCTCGCTTCGACGAGATCACGACGGGCTGGCCGCCGCGCGCCGTACGGCGTCGCGTGCGGCCAAACGCTGCTACTGTTGCGACTGACCGGATCTCAGCCGTTGTCGAACGGAGGGACGCTTCGGGTCTCGACCATCTCGTCCACGATTCGTTCGTGGAGATCGATCATCCGACCGGATCGACCTACGGAAAGGCGGAGGCCACCGCGTCGATCGTTCGATTGCTGCGCTCCGACGACGTGAGCTACAACGTCGAACCGCTCGCGATACTCGGTCCGCTCATGCTTGGCCGCCGCCGCATTCATGCGAGTGGTGCTCACGGACAGCGCTTCGACGTGGGGGAATACGAGAACCACACAATCCTGGTGGCCGAGGTCGATGAGAACGGGATCGTCGTGCGGCACGAGGTGTTTGCTCCCGATCGTCTCGGCCAGGCGATCACCCGGCTGTATGAGTTGTATGCGGAGCGCGAGCCTGAGGGACCCGAGCGCTCGCGTGCACTCGGGATCGCCCGCAGTGCCATCTTTGGCGGACCAATCGACCTGGACCACATGGAGGCAAGTTTAGCCCCGTCAAGTACGAACGTAGACCATCGCGTGTTCAGCACGTGGAGCGCGCAAAACCGCGAAGAGTTCATGCAGCACTGGCGTCAGCAGGCGGTGCTCACTACCGGGTTCAGCGCCCGGACCGACGACGTGCTCGCGCTGGAGCCCGACACGGCGCTCATCCGTTCGACCTACTTCGGCACTTCCCGACAGAGCGGCGGCGCATTCGAGAACCCACTTTGCCTGCTTTTCGAATTCGGAGCCGACGGCATCATTTCGAGCTGCAATACGTTCGAGGCGGAACAGGAGGTCGAAGCGCTTGCTCATTTCGACGAGATGATACGGTCCAAGGGCGCGCGCCTCGCAGAGCTGCGCGCGACCAGCGCCCCGACGGAGCACCCGTTCGCGAATGTGGCGTCGCGGGCTATTCGCACACCGAGCGAAGCCTCGTCTGCGGGCGAGTGGACCGCAGCGTTACGGAAGGGCAATGCGGCCTCCGAAATGATGGAGCGGTGGCGAGCAACCTTCGACGTCGCATTCGCGACCGGCGACTGGAGCGCGATGCGCGCGCTTTGCGCTCCCGCCATGGTGTTCGACGATCGACGGCGCCTCGCGCTCATCTCGGGCGACAGCGAGCTGCTGATCGCGTCGGCGCGCGAACGTGTTGCCATCGGTGCGCGCCCGGAAATGCGCATCGTCGGCGCCGCCGGTGAGCGCGTCATTCTACAGAACCTGCTGTGGTCCGGCGGTCCGCCGGACGGTCGCTTCGAGATCGAATATCTCTCGGTGCAAGAGGCCGATGAGGCAGGACGCCTGACGGCAATTGTCCTGTTCGATAACGACGTCTGGCGCGACGCTCAGCGTGAGGCCTGGAAGCGCTGGGCGGCGATCGATCCGTCGGTGGAGTCGATCACGACGGCGCTCGGCCGGCTGATTGATGCGTGGAACGCCAAGGATCGCGACCTGCTGCATGACGCGCACGCGGCAAACCTCGTTGTCGAGGACCACCGACACGATGGCATCGGACACCTCGAAGGCTCCCAGGCGTACCTCGCGGCCGTGACTGCGCTCTGGAGCCTCGCGCCGGATTTGCAGTTTGCGGCGGGCAGCTTCTGGCTCGCCACTGCCGCGAACGGAGGTGTATTCCATACGCGCCGCATTGGAATGGTCCCTGGAGATGGCGGCGCGTACCAGAGCGACTATCTCGTGCTCATGCTCGTGGACAGCGGACGCATCAGTCACTTCGAGTTCTTCGAGACCGTCGACGCGGATGCGGCGCTTGCACGCTTCGACGAGTTGCGGACCGATCCGGGGAGCGCTCGCATCGCGAGCCCTTCGGCCCTGGCTCGCAATTAGCGACCGGGGCAGGTGCCCGGGCGCAACTCGACTCCACTACGAACATCCTGCGCGTATCACCGGCCGTGATCTGTGCCTTCGCCCGATGCGACCCGAGCGTGGCTCGTACCCCAGAAGTTTGGATACAGCAGGGACAGCCCGACGGTGATTCCGTACTTTGGTGCCGGCCCATAGTCCACCGCATTCCAGAAAGGCTCGACGAAGAGATTGACGTACTGCGAGCCGATCTGGAAAACGCGACCGAATCCAAGATCGATCGGTACCACTTCGCCGTGATTCTCCCAGTCGATGAAAATGACGGGTTGGGAGCGGACGAACCAGCCCTTTCCCAGTTGCAGCGTAAGGAAAGGTCGCACGAGCAGTGCGTTCGCGTCCTTGCGATCGCCGTCGCCGGCAAACGAGATCGGGTTCTGCAGCAGCAGGCCGAGCAACCAGTTGCGCGGCGCATAGGCCGCCACCGCGGCAGGCCCCGCCTGCCACTTCCCCTGACCCGTCTCGTGCGAGCTCGCTGACGGAAACACGAACGAGGCCCCGGCGCCCCAGATGAAACCCCTGTCGGTCTCCATGATGCCGAGATCGGTGAACTGCAGGTCTCCGAAATGCGTCGTGTCGTCCGGCGTCGTCACGGCCACGGGAGCCGCCAGCAGCGAGAGTTGGCGAATCGGAAGCAGACGGTACTGAGGCAGAGGCATCGTCACGGCGATCGATGTCACGTTGCCGTCGCCGTGCAGCTTGTCGAATTCCGGCAGGTACGTGTCCTGGATCCGCAGTTGAAGGATGGTCGAGACCGGCGCGTTTGCCTGCTTGACGAGGTTCGGCTGCTCCACCGACGCGTCCAACCGTTCGTCAGTAGCGGCCGGCTGCTCCACGGACGCGCCCGACCGCTCTTCGGTGACGGCCGGCTGCTGTCCCGGGTCGACCAAGACTGACTCGGCACGAGCTACGGCAGCGATCAGTGCCACCTGGAAAAGCGCAAGTAGGATCGACCGCACCAGGTTCCCCTGAGGGTTTGTCGCACCGAGTCAAGCGCGGCAGGCGGAAACGACGCGACCCCGCGCGACCTCAGCGCAGTCCGCCCCTCCAACGATATCGAGGAGACGCTGGCATTCGTCGTCCCCCGAGCATCGCCGCGCGGATTTCTCGAATGCTTCGTGGATACGCTCGGTGTCGGGTCGAAAACTTCGGTGTCCGGGTCGCGGCAACTGGATTCCAGCGCCGGGCAGCAGCCTCGTCACCGCCACCCGGCCGGCGCGTGTGTCACGGCCCCTCCGTGTATGCCCCCGGCTCCCAGAATCCGTCGGCGTCCGGATCCTGATCCACAAATGGTGCGAGCGCCGTCGAGAACGGCGCCGCGCCGAAATCGTTCCCGTTGAAGAGGTTGGCCCACGTCGGATTGTGGCCGATCGCGTAGTTGACGACAGTCGGTGTCGCGACGTCCGGATGCGAGACGACGACTTCGTTGTCGTTTTCGATGTGCGCATCGGCAAACACGAAGCCGCCGGCAGTATTGCAGCAGACCGCGAAGCCGTGGAGCGGCGCCGCGGCACTCGCCGTGGCGGGCCCGATTTTCAAGCCGTCTGCAGTATTCTCGCGAAACCGGATCCTCACCTGGCTCGGCCCTCCCGGCACGGCTTCGAGGGCCGCCGATTCGTAGATCGGCCCGGAATACGGGAATGCGCCGATCTCGCCTCGAACTGCGTACGTCGTTCCGAGCGCCGCGTCGCCGAGCCGGCGTCCGTACAGGTCAAACTGTTGCGGATGCGTGCCGGACTTGAGATCGATCGACGTCATCACCGACGTGCGCGGGACCGCAAGCGTTCGGAAGAACATCGCGTGCTGCTGCGCCTGCCAGTCGGTGAGCGGGTTGGTCAGCGGAAGTTCTCTTGCCGCCAAATCGGTCCAGCGAAGGCCCGTCCCCGACGGCAGCTCGTGATAGACGAACGGCAAGTCGGGCTGGCCGAAATTGGAGCGCCACGCGCGCATCATCGCCGGAAACAGGTGCGCATAGTCGCCGGGAGTCATCCGGTCGATCCCTTTTTCGCCCTGCCACCACACCACTCCACGAAGCGCCATTGCCTCGCGCGGCTCTCCGGGTTCCACCGGCCGTTCGAGCGGACGAATGTTCTGCTCGTAGTAGAGACAGCGATTGATGATTTCGCCGCCGCAGCCCGTGAACAGCGACTGCACGACGGAATCGCTGTCGCCCGCAGTCTCGGGAGGCAGCCAGTGGCCGAGCGCCGTATCGGATTGCGCGCGGTTGACGAGGCCGATCGGGATGCTGAGATGGTCCGTGAGCTCGGCACCAAAATAGAACGCTGCGCCCGACGGTCGCTGTCCCCAGCGCAGGATCGTCATCGCACGAATCCCCGGGTACAGCGCCGCATCGTCGCCCTTCGGTCCGCGAATCACCATGTTCGACTGGCCGCTGAGCAGCCACACGTCGCCGACCAGGACGTCAGAAAGCACGACGGACGGCGACGTGGCAGCATCCTCGTAAAAGGCGATTTCGTACGGACCTCCAACGGGGAGATCGTCGAAGCGTACCACCCAGCGGCCGGAGGCGTTCGAAGTCGTGCTGCGCGACTGGAGGATCTGGAGCCCTGGCGCCATCGAACGGTCGATGAACTCGGCGCGCACCGGAACGGAGGGGATCGCCTTGCCCCAGATCGGAACCGTCTTGCCTCGCTGCAGGACCATTCCGCTGCCGAAGATCTCCGGACGGTTGCCGGATTCAGCCTTGAAGCTGATCGCGGCGTGCGCCGGAAACGCGGCGAGCGCGGCGAACACCACAACCGCGAAGCGGAGACGATGCACGGCTGGACAGTAGAGGCCCGACCGCCGCCACGCAAGCCTCGAAGCGCGAGCCGCTGCCGTGTCCGTTGCCCAGCGATTCCAGCAGCTCGCCGCACAAGCGGTGGAGCTCGGCCTCGCACCAGCATTCCCCGGTCTCCGCGATCAACGCGACTCCGAAACGGACAGCCGGGAATCGCTGTTGACACCCTGCCGCCGGGAGTTAGCTTCAGATTGAAAAGCGCCGGACATATCCGCGCGCCGGCAGCGGGGTCGAACATCGATCCCGAAGGAGGTTCCGATGAACAGGTACCTCGCGCATCGATCCAGCTACCCCAGCTACCATGTCTCGCACTCGGCAGCGTCAGGGGTGTTTTTCGTCCTCGGCATCGCGCTCATGCTGCTCGCCGTGCACTGGATGGTCCTGGGCAGTTACCTCATGCGCCTGCAACCCTTCTACAGTCCGTGACCGGGCGGCGGACACCCGCCGCTCCTTACCCCGTTCGACCGTTCCGCCAAGGCGCGGCCCGCGCGTGTCGCGGGTCGCGCCTTGGCGTCATCACTGTTCATTCTCGCGAGTGTGCGAGTGCGAGGATTACGGCGTGCACTTCGAGTTGTCGGCAGAATCGATGTTCGCGGGACAGACACCCGTCCCACAACTACCTGCGTCGTCGCAATACTGGCAGCTGGCGACGGTAGCATCCGCACAATCGGGATCCACGATGCCGCATCCGCAGTCGCAGAAGCCGTCCGCGTAGAAACCCGGGTCGCAGGTCCATGCGCCCGGCACCGCGCACTTGGAGTTGTCGGCAGGATCGATGTTCGCAGGGCACGCAATGGACGCGCAACTGCCGACATCATTGCAGTACGCGCAATTGGCGACGGTAGCATCCGCACAATCGGGATCCACGATGCCGCATCCGCAGTCACAGAACCCGTCCCCGTAATACTTCCCACTGCAGGTCCAACCGGCCGGCAGCGTCGTAGTCGTCGTGCTCGTGGTTGTCGTGGTGGTCGTGCTCGTCGTGGTGGTTGTAGTGGTTGTCGTCGTCGTAGTCGTCGTCGTGCTTGTAGTGGTCGTGGTCGGAATCGGTTGACACTGGAAGCTGACGCACTGGCTTCCGACGTCGCAAACGCCGCAGTCGATGGGCAGGCCGCAACCGTTGTCCGGAGTGCCGCACTGGGCTCCTATCGCCGCGCAGGTCTGGGCCGCGCAGCACGTGCCAAACTTGTCGGGCGGATTCTGCCGGATACAGACGTTGCTGGCGCAACTTCGGTTGACGTTGCAGACGGCGCCCCCCGGCTTGCCGCCCTTCGCACTGCCGACGTCGGCATACGCGAGCAGGCCAACCATGATTAGAGCCGCGGCAAGTGATCGTTTCATACGAGTCCCCTCTACTGATGGCGGGCCGACCCCGGCGCCCTCTCGCTCGGGACATGCACTGCATATAGCGAGCCATGGGAACGCTGACACGAGGACACGCTGGGTCAGAGGCGATCACGCCCCGGCAGACAGGCCTATGCGGGCTCTTACTGGCTGCCGCGCAGGGCCCGCGTGCGACTTATGCGGCCGCTGCGCGCCCGCAAGCAACGAAAGGCTCGTGCCCGCCTGCAGCGCCTTGGCGCCGTACTCAATGGATGAAGCGAGGCCTGTTCCGAGGAATGAGAACGCGCGCGTGCGTAGTTCGCGCTTTTGACGAAGCACCTGGTGGCCGACTCCCTTCGCGCCGGCTCAGACCGGCAAGGACACCGGCACACCGTTCAGCGCGAAGTACTGATCAAGATCAGGCACGCAGGTGATGGGCGAAGCGACGAGTTGCGCGCCCGTCGCCTGCCTCTTCGCTGGCCCCCGCTCGTTTCCACTGTTCCAGCGGAACGAGCTCAGTTGGCGCCGCTATTGCTGCCGCTGGGCTGAAGGCACGGATCAACCGCAGGACAGCTTCCGTCGCCGAGGCTCGTTCCGCCGTCCGCCAGGCAGCGCGCCAGAGTATGGTTCTCGCATCGGATTTCGTTATTGCCGCCGTTGGGCTCGCAGCACATGACGCCGGTCTCGACCGGAACGACATCGGCACACGTATCGATCGCGCACACGCCTGCACCCTTGTTGAAGCCGCCGGCGGCCGCACAGTCGGACACCGTCTGCGATTCGCACTCGACCTCTCCGCTGAGCGGCGGCTGCACGCAGCACATCACGTCGGGATTCGGTGGAGGCACATCGGCGCACGTCGTCGCGTCGCACGCGCCGCCGGTGCCCTTGGCAACGCCGCCGGCAGCCGTGCAGTCGGTTGCATTGAAGTCTTCGCACTCGACCTCGTCGCCGGCCGGACTGGGCAGGCAGCAAATGCCGTGGGCGATCGACGGCGGAACGTCTCCGCAAGGATTCGGTGAACAGCTGCCGGGCCCCTTGTCGAGACCGCCGAGCTGCTCGCACTCGGCAACCGTATGATCCTCGCAGGCCCACACGTAGTAGGCCGCCACGCAGCATTGCACGTGATCGTCGGGAGAGGGCGGCGCGGCGTTGCACGGGTCGCTTGCACACGAATCCGCCTGCACGACCGACCCGCCGGCTGTCAGGCAATCGGCCTGGCTGCGGTCCTCGCACAGAGGGCCGGAGTTGTCGGGTACGCAGCAGACGACGCTGGCGGCGGGCGGGCGCGCGCTGCCGCACGGATCGGGAAAGCAGGAACCGGCCGCGCTCGAAGTGCCGCCGAGCGCGGTGCAGTCGGCGGGCGTGCGGTCTTCGCACTCGGTGTGCTCGCCGCCTGGAATGCAGCACGCCTTGTCGGTCTCGCTGCCGGCGGGCGCCGCCACGTGGCCGACGAGCACGTCGTCGCCGGTCGCGCCCCGAATTTCGATCGCTTCGCCGCGCGGGTCGAAGCCGAGCACCAGGTTCTCACCGACTTTGCCGGTGCTGAACCGAACGCGGCCGTAGCCCGTGTCATCGGAAGGCAATGTCGCGACTTTGATGCCACCGACCAGCACGTCGTAGCTCGACGAAGGCGCGAGCGACGATGCCTGCACACCGAACCCTCCGCGGGTCGAAGTCCTGACGATGAGTCGCGCGACACCGCCGGCGCCGGGCACGACGCCGGTGCTCGTCAGTGCCGTCTTCGTTTTCACCTTCTCCGCCTGAGCCGCGACCGGCGCGAGAACGGACAAGGCAAGAGCGGCAACAACGACACGCGACAGGGACGACAGGAAACGGTTCGATCGCATTGAGCTTGATCTCCCGGCAAGGCGCGTTTCGAGAGGCGCTTGCCGGCCTTTCTCAATGCAATCGTCAGGCCATCACGAAGGCCCCGGTTTTCCTCGGGTTTTGTCCCAGGAGCGCGCCATCGGCGGGGCATGGGACCCGCTGGCCGGGCCACATGCCCCGGACCGTTCCGTCGCGCCACCGGTGTCGCCGCCGATAGAGAATGCGACGTCGCTCAATCGCTCAGCGCGCAATTCCTCGCCGAACACGCAAACTCCATTTCAGGGGACCCGCGGTTTCGCCGCGACCTCGAAGATCGCGAAGCGCGGGTCGTTCTTCGATTGCCATACCGGCCGCAATATCGATGAAGTCTCATCCGTAGCCGCATACACCAGATCAAAGAATGCGCCTTCCATGGGATACGAAGGCAGTGGCGTCAGCAGCAGATATCGCGCGCCATACTTTGCCAGCGTATCGTCCATCTCGCCGGCGGTTCCGAGCGGCGGATCGGAGGCGCCGTAGTACAGCGAGAGAGCATGAGGCACGAAGGGGCGGATCGTCGGACGATCGCTGTATAGCGCTGTCATCGTGTCCAAGCCGGCCGCCACTACTTCGCCAGGGCGAGTGTGTTGCGACAGCCATTCAAAGGCGGATTGATAGTCACTCCACGCAACAGGCGCATCGGGCATCGTAAAATACGGATAGTGCGATTGACGGCTCACGCTGGAGTATTGCAGGACCATCCAGCCGTTGAGCGAGACCACCATCGCAATCGTCGTTGCCAGTGCGAGTCGGCCGGCGCGTGCCGAAGTACGGAGCGAAACGAACTGGAACACCGTCTCGATGAGCATTGCGACCAGGAACGGCAGGATTGGAACCAGGAAACGATCGGGCGGCCAGGGCCAGAAGCAAACGAGAGCAAGATAGGCAAGCAGCGTGACCGGCAGCAACTCCAATTTGCGGGCTCGAACGGCGACAACCATCCACGGCAGTATCCCGACCGAAAACAATAACCACTGAGGGGAATCGATTCGGCCATACAGCCACCGGGTCGCCGCCTCGAACGCGATCGACGGGAAAGCGACGCCTGACTTCAGAAGATTCTCTACGGGGACAAACATCGACCCGTTGTTGCGCCACCACTCGATGTAGTCGGTATGGTAGCCCAGGATGCTGTCGTGGCCTGCGCTGCCGGCAAAAACCGCCCAGAGGCACCACGGAACCATGACCATGGCTGCACCGGCGGCTACGAATCGCACCGACTTCTGGCGGCGCATCATTGCCAGGACTGCGGCAACAGGTATGGCCACGCCGGCCAGACGACACAGAAACGGGAGCCCGAGCGCGATTCCGCAGGCAAGGTCGCGCGTCGCCGACGAGTCGGACGAGCGCAGTCTCGATTCTGTGGCCCAAAGTGCCGCAACGAGCGCCACCAGAAACGGCATTTCTGAAAGAGTCTGACAGCAATAGAAGAGAACGTTGGGCGATGAAGCGACGATCAGGCCCGCGCCGACGGCAGCTGCGCGGTGACCGATACGAAAATGCACGACGTACAGGTAAGCCATCGCGAGGCCGATCGCCGAAAGCGCAATCGTCATCGCTTGCATCAACACCAGTTGTTCGTCGCGAGAGGACGACGCCATCGCTGCCAACGAAAGAAACGCCGGGTACAGTACCGGATACTTGGTCTGCGCGGGATGACCGGGAAGATTCGTCAGCGTGTAGCCATCGCCGCTCGCGATAGCCCTGGCGGTGATGGAGTAGACGGCGTCGTCGTCAAATACGCCGACGACTCCCGGGATCACCCGCTGGCTCGCGCCCGCCAGGACAGCAATCGCGATCAGGGCCGCACAAGCGGCGTCACGCCAGTCGAGCCTTCGCGGGTTCGACTGCCGCAGGATATCGGGCGTTCCTTTTTGTGCGTCCGGATCCATGGAGAGTTCCTACGAATGGCGTGCGGGAACGCCTCGGCTTTGCGCGCGATTTCCATATCGGGAGGGGCGCGTAGTGGCCAGCACAATCTGCTCGCGAGCTGGCGGTACCACCACCGAGCGCGCTGCGTCTTGACTCGTTGTTTCCCGGCGTAGTAGGCAATTGCATGCTGCGCGGGAGCACCATCGTGGCCGGAGTCGGCCTGCTCGCGTGCCTGGCCGCCGCGCCTCGAGCCACCGCGCAGACCTTCGGTTCCCCGTCCGTCATCAACAGCAACGCCTCCGCCGACACGGCCATCGACGTCACGCCGCAGATTGCGACCGACCGCGCGGGACACTGGGTAGTCGCCTGGAGCGGCGCTGCCAACAGTGTGGCCGTCTCACGCTCGTCCGACAACGGCGCAACCTGGACTCCTCTCGAGGCCATCAATGACGCGTCGACGAGAGGCGGCGCCGTGCAACTGGCCACCGACGGCGCCGGCATCTGGGTAGCGGTGTGGGAGGCACAGGATGCTCTCGATGGCTCGGACGTCGACCTGTTTACGTCGCGCTCGCTCGATGCAGGCGCAACGTGGAGCGTGCCCGCACCGCTGAACACCGATGCCGCGACCGATTCGGGAGACGATCTCGAGCCGGAGCTTGCGACCGACGGCGCGGGAACGTGGATCGCTACCTGGGCCTCGAATGACACGCTCGGCGGTACGATCGGCAGCGACTATGACATCCTGTACGCGCGATCTGTCGACGGCGGGGTAACGTGGAGCCCACCTTCGCCGCTCAACTCCAACGCAGCCACGGACACCGGCGCCGACAACGAGCCGGACATCGAGACGGACGGCGCGGGTACCTGGCTCACGATCTGGACTTCGAGAGACTCTCTCGGCGGCACGATCGGTGCCGACCCGGACATCCTCGTCTCGCGCTCGAACGATGCTGGTGTAACGTGGACTCCCCCGTCACCGCTCAACACGAATGCCGCGAGCGATTCCGGAGACGACTTCTTCCCGCGGGTCGCCGCCGACGGCCATGGCGACTGGATCGCGGTGTGGACCTCCACCGACTCGCTCGGCGGCACGATCGGGAACGATGAGGACACGCTGACAGCCACGTCCACCGACGGCGGACTGAACTGGAGCGCGCCGCACGCACTCAACTCGACTGCCACCAGAGATACTGCGAATGACGCCGAGCCGCAGGTCACCACGGACGGTCTCGGCACGTGGATCGCGATCTGGTACGGCGCCACGCCCGGAAACTTCGGCGGCGGTGACGACGACATCCTCATCGCTCGCTCGACCGATCTCGGCTCCACGTGGTCGCTGCCGTTGCCTCTCAACACGAACGCGGCGCACGACCGCGGCTCCGAATCGGATCCGCAGCTCGCCACCGACGGCGCCGGCACGTGGCTCGCGGTCTGGGACACCCCGGATGTCTCCGGAAAAGCCATCGGCGATTTCGACATCGTCGTCGCGCGCGGAAGAGACATCGAGTGCACCACCTTGCCGATGACGGGATGCACATCCTCGCTCGGCGAGCCCGGCAACAGTCTGCTGCTGCGTAACGCAGTGGACGACGGCAATGACGAGGTCCTGTGGAAGTGGAACGGCGCCGACGCAGGCGGGCCTGCGGCGTTCGGCGACCCTTCGGCCGGCGACGTGCTGAGCGGCACGAGCTACCGGTTCTGCGTCTACGACGGAAACGCTGCGGCACTGCTCGCGAGCGTCGCGCCTGCCGGTGGAGTGTGTCGCACGAAAGCCTGCTGGAAGGCCGCGTCGAGTGGCCTCCGGTACGGCGACCCCGAGCTCACACCGGGCGGCATCGACAAGATCAATCTCAAGGCCAACGCAGGGCGCGACAAGCTCGCACTGAAAGGTAGCGGTCCGTACCTCGCGATGCCTGCGCTCGACGCGCTGGCATTGCCGCTCGTCGCCCAGCTCCAGGCCGGCAACGGCTCGTGCTGGGAGTCGACGTACAGCGCACCGTCGACCAACAGCGGCGACGCGTTCCAGGCGAGCGGCGACTGATCGCATCGGCCGGTCGCGCGTTCATGACCGACGATAGCGATGCGGCGTCGGGCGGCGAACGGCAAGATCCGCGCTATCGCAACTCAGCGCGGAAATTCATAACGCTCGATTCGCACGTTGTGCCAGTCGGCGCCGCGCGCCGGCTGCACGACCCACCCACGCTCGTTTTCGCGCGGCATCCGCCGGTCCATACGATGGCTCGTGGAATGAAGCTGGAAGACGAGACCGGCCGCCGTCATCTCGCGACGAAACGCCTCTGCGCGATCCAGCTCATTGAACGCAGGCGAGATCGAAGACGGAGAGACGCAGAGCAGACAGGTCCTGCCCATCGAAGACACTGCTGCGACCAGCGACGCCCAGTCTTTCAGATCCCGTTCGGTGACTCCGGGCTGGTGCAGAACGTAGTTGAGGCTCACGAGATAGTGATCGGCGCGCGGAATGGACAGCCCCGCGCAAGTTTCCGCGAATGCAACATCCAGCCACGGCGGCGCGAGGGCGCGCAGGAACTCGATGCCGAGTCGCCGCATCAGGCTGTGCGGCTCGACGCCGAGGTATGCCAGCCTGACGGGCGGCTCGGCTGTCCACGCCTCGACCAGGGCTGCGGCAACGTTGCCGGCACCGGCGCCCAGATCCACGGCGCAGACTGTCTGTCCCTTGACTACGAAGGGCCCGCGGTCATCGATCGCGAGCTTGAATGCATCCGTGTGCGCGCGGTGCAGCCTGAAAGCGTCCACCATCGCGTAGCACTCAGGATCGTCGCGCAGCAACCTGCCCTGGCGCCTTCGCTCGGCCGCCCGGATCTCCTCGACGGACAACAGGTCGTATCGCGGTCGAAGCGTCGCGTGGAATGCTTCGTCGTAGTTCATCCGCGCCTCGGGTTTCCCAGTTTGAGAACGGGAGCGCAATCGCCAGGTCCAGGTCGCCTCCAGGTCCGCATAGCCCGGTGGCGTGGAACTCGAAGAGGAAGATAGCGGTAGGAGCGCGATCCCCAGGAACCCCGCTCCATACGTGAGTAATTGCCTTGTCGGACGCCGGCCGATTGAGCTAGCTTTCCGACTCCAGCAGCGAAGCGAGACGGGGGCGGCCATGCTCGAGGAGAGAATAAACGCATTGTTCGGCGATGAGGATCCCACCGGGTTCGGTACGGGCTGGTGGAGCGGGGTCCTGTCCGCCTTCTGCGGGATTCTCGCGTTCGGCGCGGTGGTCTGCCTGCATTTCCCGCAGCTGCTGTCGTCGCCCGAGTTGCGACCGCACTACCCCATGGCGCTGATGCGGATGCTGATCCAGACCGACATCGTGGCCGCGATCCTCCTCGGCGTCGGGTCGGCGTTCCTGCGCAGGAAGAGGTCCTCGGCCTGACGGGGATGTGCTTTGCCCTCGCCGCGACGCTGCTCGGCGGCACCAGCAGAACGCGCCTTGAGTGGGCCCAGCACCTAGAGAACGACGGGCTCGGGCCAGTCGTGAGCGGACCTGCCCGCGTAGCACCAGGGTGTGACTGCCCGGGTGCTGCGCGGGTTCACTCGGGCTACCCGCTCGAGGCACGACCGTCCTGGTCGATGGCGCATTGCGTTCGCGCCGCGTCACCGCCATTGTGGGCGGTCTTTGGTTCGTCCCGAACCACCCTCTAGCCCACCAAGGCCCGTATTCCCATGAAAACTCCCAAGCTGGTCGCTCTCGCGGCCGACGTGTTCCCGTCCGACGATTCGTCCGATTTCCCTGCCGAATCCGTGGCGGAAGCCCCCGTTCCCCGCAAGCGCGCGAAGGCGAAGAAAGCCGTCACCGTCACCGAAGACGCCGCCGTCGCCGATCCGGAGCCGGTCTCGCCGTTCGCTGCCGTCGCCGCTCCGCTGCGCAAGGCGCTGGAGGATCGCGGGTTCACGGATCTCACCGTCGTCCAGCGCGCGGTGCTCGCCGACTCCGCGATGGGCCGCGACCTTCAGATTTCGTCGCAGACCGGCTCGGGCAAGACCGTGGCGCTCGGGCTCGTACTGGCGCCTCAACTGCTCGAGATCGCCAGCCAAGCGGCGACCGGCAAGGATGCCAGACCGCTGCGGGCGCTGCGCGGGCTCGTCATCGTTCCGACGCGCGAGCTTGCCGTGCAGGTCAGCACCGAGCTCGCATGGCTCTACGCCGGCATCGCCGGCCTCACCGTCGAGTGCATGACCGGCGGCAGCAGCGTCGGCCAGGAGCGCCGCCGCCTCGAACGCAAGCCCACCGTCGTCGTCGGGACGCCCGGGCGCCTGCTCGATCACATCCGCACCCGGGCCCTCGATTGTTCGTCGCTGATCGAGCTCGTGCTCGATGAAGCCGACCGCATGCTCGACATGGGCTTTCGCGAAGAGCTCGAAGCGATCCTCGAAGCGACGCCCGCCGAGCGCAGGACGCACCTCGTCTCGGCCACGTTCCCGTCGGACATCCAGAAGCTCGCACGCAAGTACCAGAAGGAGCCGCTCGCCGTTCAGGGCACGCGGCTCGGCGCGAGCAACGAGGACATCGAGCACGTCGGACATCTCGTGCGGCTGCACGATCGCTTCGCCGCGATCGTCAACCTGCTGCTGCTCACGGAAGACGAACGTACGCTGATTTTCGTGAACACGCGCGCCCAGGCTTCCGAGCTTGCCGACCAGCTTGCGGGCGAGGGCTTTGCCGCCGCCGCGATCAGCGGCGAGCTCGAGCAGAGCCAGCGCACGCGCACGCTCGATGCGTTCCGCAGCGGTGTCACGAACGTGCTCGTCGCAACCGACGTGGCCGCGCGCGGCCTCGACATCGCCGACGTCGCGCTCGTCATCCACACCGACGCTCCGTTCGACGCCGAGAGCTATACGCACCGCGCCGGTCGCACCGGCCGCGCCGGCCGCAAGGGCCGCAGCGTGCTGCTGTCGACTCCGATGCGGCAGAAAAAGGTCGAGTACCTGCTCTCCCGCGCGAGGGTCAAGTTCGACTGGCGCGAGGTGCCGAGCGCTGCGAACGTCGAAAAGGCGCTCGCCAAACGCGAGCGCCGCCGCATCCGCGAGGCTCTCACCGCGGCCACGGAACCGACCCCGACGCAGATCAGCTTTGCCGAGAAGCTCCTCGAGGATGCCGATCCGTCCCACGTCGTCGCGAGCCTGATCGAGCTTTGTCGTGACCCACGCCGGACCGCGCCTCGGGAAGTCGAGACGTTCACGCCCACCGCGATGCGGGCGCGCGTGCCGTCCGAGCGCGGCAACTGGCAGGACCGTCCCGATCCGCGCGAGCGCAGCAGCGCGCCACGCGGTGCCGATGCGCGTCCGATGCGGCGCATGGAAGCGCGTGATGCCGGCGAGCCACGCTTTGCCAGGCGTACAGATTCCCGCGATTCCTCGCCTGCGTATTCGCGAGGAGACGAGAGCGACCGCCGCACCGCGCCGCGTCAGCTCGCCGATCGCTTCGAGATGAACTGGGGCCACGAAGGGGGCGCCACGCCCCAGCGCGTGCTCGCGGTGCTATGCCGGCGCGGCGACGTCACCAGCCGCGCAATCGGCACGATCGACATCGACTCGTACGTCACGTCCTTCGAAGTCGCGCGGGAGAACTCGCGGGACTTCGAGCACAACGCCTCGATGCCCGACGATCGCGATCCTCGCCTGATCATTCGCCGCGCCCGCGCGCGCGAACGCGTGGCGCGTCGCGGTCGGGACTGATCCCCGCTTCGATCCGGTTTGTCTGACACGGGCAGACGCGAACACAGGAGTCCGCCTGCGCCCGACACTGTCCGGATCAGATTCAATCCCCTTCCTGACGCCGGCGTCAAGTTAAGTTGACGCCGGCGTCAACTTCTGCCAGAAGCCGCCCGTGGAGAATCCGCGTGGCTTCCCGCCGCTGACCGGCAAGCGCGAGCACACCAAGGCCGAGAACCGCGCGGCCATCCTCGCCGCTGCGCGCGTCCTGTTCGCCGATCCCGGATTCGAGGCCACGACGATTCGCGATGTGATCCGGGCAACCGACCTGGCCGCCGGGACCTTTTACAACTACTTCCGCGACAAGGAGTCGGTGCTGCGCGCGCTGCTCGACGAAAAGATGGCCGAGATGCAGCAGCGGGCGCGCGACGCGCGTCGCGGCGCACTCACGGTCGAGGAGATCGTGCAGCGGACCATCGAGTCGTCGTTCGCAATGCTGATCGAGGACCGCGCAGTCTTCCACCTGCTCCGTCGCAACGCCGGCGCCGTTCGCGCGATCCTCGACGAACCGAGCTTCGTCGCGGTCGGCGACGAGTTGAAGCGCGAGCTCGAGCGCTCTCTCGAGCGTAGTGGTGCTGCGAAGGTCGATGCCGAATACCTGACGGCAGCCATCAGCGGCATTGCCTTCGAGGTCGCGGCTGCGGCGGTGGATCGACCTCCGGGTGAGCTGCCCGCTGCTGCCGATTTCGCCGTTCGCCTCGTGCTCGGCGGCGTCGCAGCGCTGCTGAAAAACAAGGGCGCGCGCGTCCCGGTTCGCCGCGCCTCCCGCCGCGTTCCAGGCAGCGCCCGGAGCTCCGACGAAAACCCTTCGGACACACCAAGGCGCCCGAGCGCCAAACTCCGGCGGACTTCCGTTTCCGCCGCCAAGACGAGGACCCCACGATGACCGAAACCGAACGCCTCGAGCTGGGCAGGATTTTCATCGATCCGAAGGCCTACGCCGACGAGAAGCGCTGGCACGCTGCAGCCGCAACGCTGCGCCGTGAGGATCCGGTGCACCTCGTCGAAATGCCGGGTTTCGATCCGTTCTGGGCAGTGATGCGCCACGAGCACGTGATCGAGATCGAGCGCCAGCACGAAAAGTTCTGGAACACCGTCGAGTCCGTGCTGATGCCGTCGGCGGCGCAGGAGCAACGCGACGCGATCGGCGTGCCGATCAAGACCCTGGTGCACATGGACGGGGCCGAGCACCGCGCCTACCGCGCCGTCACGCACGACTGGTTCAAGCCGGCCAACCTGAAGCGCCTCGTGGGCGAGCGGGTGGACGGCCTGGCCCGGGATTTCGTCGACAAGATGGAGTCGCTCGGCGGTCGCTGCGACTTCGCGCGCGAAATTTCTTTCCTCTACCCGATCCGGGTCATCATGGAGATCCTCGGCGTTCCCTACACCGACGAGCCGCGCATGCTGCAACTCACCCAGCAGCTCTTCGGCAACGAGGACGGCGAATTCTCGGGCACCGACGACCGGATCAAGGCCATTCTCGACTCCCTGATGGATTTCGCGATGTACTTCTCGGCGATGACGGCCGATCGCCGCGAGCATCCGAAGAGCGACTTGGCCAGCACGATCGCGAACGGGAAGATCAACGGCGAGCCCATGGGGGACCTCGAAACCGCCAGCTACTACACCATTGCAGCGACCGCCGGCCACGACACGACGTCCAATTCACTGGCGGCCGGCATGGAGTTGTTCGCCCGCCACCCCGACCAGCTTCGCATCGTCCAGGACGACATGTCGCTGATCGAGAATGCCGTCGACGAGATCATCCGTTTCGCGACGCCGGTGCGGCACTTCCTGCGCCATGCCCAGGAGGACTACGAGCTCGGCGGAAAGAAGATCAAAAAGGGCGATCGCCTGTACATGGCGTACCTTTCGGCCAACCGCGACGAGAGCGTGTTCGAGGATCCGTTTCGCTTCGACGTGCAGCGCAGGAACGCCGACGAGCACCTTGCCTTCGGCATCGGCGTGCACTTCTGCCTCGGCTCGCACCTGGCGCGAATGGAGCTCCGGGCCTTCTTCCGCGAGCTGCTGCCGCGTCTGGAATCGGTGGAGCTCGACGGCACGCCGCAGTATGTGCTCGCGACCTTCGTCGGCGGTCCGAAGAACGTCCCGATCCGCTACAGGATGCGGCCGGTGGACCAGCGGCGCGAAGTAGCCTGAACCCGGGCGATCGCTCCGGCGGATCTCTTTTCGGCAGGCATCGAAAGTCTCGAGCAGGGAGAAAGCGATGAAAAAAGCACTGAGCGACCGTGAGCTCGAACTGATCAACTCGTACTGGCGTGCCTGCAACTATCTTTCGGTAGGAATGATCTACCTGAAGGACAATCCTCTTTTGAGGAAGCCGCTCGAAACCGAGAACGTCAAGCACCGCCTGCTCGGGCACTGGGGCGCAAGTCCCGCGCTGTCCTTCACCTGGGTACACTGTAACCGGCTGATCGTCCGCGACGATCTCGACATGATCTTCGTGGCCGGCCCCGGGCACGGCGCGCCCGGCGTGCTCGGACCCGCGTATCTCGAGGGAACGTATTCGGAGATCTACCCGGACAAGAGCGAGGACGAGGACGGCATGCGCCGCTTTTTCCACCAGTTCTCGTTCCCGGGACACATCGGCAGCCACGTCACTCCGGAGACTCCGGGTTCGATCCACGAAGGCGGCGAGCTCGGCTACAGCCTTTCGCATTCCTACGGAATGGTGCTCGACAATCCCGACCTCATCGTTGCCTGCGTGGTCGGCGACGGCGAGGCCGAGACCGGACCGCTGGCCACGGCCTGGCATTCCAACAAGTTCATCAACCCGGCCCGCGACGGTGCCGTGTTGCCGATCCTGAACCTGAACGGCTACAAGATCGCGAACCCGACGATCCTCGCGCGTATCAGTCACGAAGAGCTCACGGCGCTTTTTGTCGGTTACGGTTACAAGCCCTACTTCGTCGAGGGCGACGACCCGGCCGAGATGCACCAGAAGATGGCCGCCACCCTGGACGAAGCCATCGGTGAGATCCGCGCACACCAGAAAGTCGCACGCGAGTGCGATGAGCCGATGCGTCCGCGCTGGCCGATGATCGTGCTGCGCTCGCCCAAGGGATGGACCGGACCGAAGGTGATCAACGGGCACAAGATCGAAGGTTCGTGGCGCTCCCACCAGGTTCCGTTCTCCGACGTCAGGGGCAACCCGGCCAACCTCCAGCTGCTCGAGCACTGGATGCGCAGCTACAAGCCCGAGGAACTGTTCGACGCGCGCGGCGCCCTGATCCCCGAGCTCAAAGCGCTCGCACCGAAGGGAACGCGGCGCATGAGCGCGAATCCGCACGCCAACGGCGGCTTGTTGCGCAAGGAGCTCAAGCTTCCCGACATTCGCGACTACGCGGTGGACGTCCCGGCACGCGGTGCGGTCGAGTACGAGAATACCCGCCCGCTAGGCGAGTACCTGCGCGACGTGATGAAACTGAACATGTCGAGCTTTCGTCTGTTCGGACCGGACGAAACGGCGTCGAACCGCCTTCAGGCGGTATACGAGGCGAGCCGCAAGACGTGGATGGCCGACTACCTTCCGGAGGACGCCGATGGCGGCGAGCTCGCCCGCGACGGTCGCGTGATGGAGATGCTGTCCGAGCACACACTGCTCGGCTGGCTCGAGGGGTACCTGCTGACGGGTCGCCACGGCCTCTTTCACACTTACGAAGCCTTCGCGCACGTGATCGACTCGATGTTCAATCAGCACGCCAAATGGCTCGATATCTCGAAGAATCACGTCGCGTGGCGCGCGCCGGTGGCGTCGGAAAACATCCTGCTGTCATCGACGGTGTGGCGCCAGGACCACAACGGATTCTCGCACCAGGACCCCGGCTTCATCGACCTCGTCACCAACAAGGGGCCGTCGGTCACGCGCATCTACCTGCCGCCGGACGCGAACACGCTGCTGGTCGTCGCCGATCACTGCCTGCGCAGCACCGACTGCATCAACGTCATCGTTGCCGACAAGCAAAAGCACCTGCAGTTCGCGACCATGGATGAAGCGATCGTCCACTGTGCCAAGGGCCTCGGCATCTGGAAGCGGGCAAGCACCGATGCCGACGCCGAGCCGGACGTCGTGCTGGCAAGTTGCGGCGACGTCGCGACGATGGAGGCGCTGGCGGCGGCCGCAATCCTTCGCGAACGCGTGCCGGACCTCAAGCTGCGCTTCGTCAACGTAGTCGACCTGTTCAAGCTCCAGCCCCAGACCGAGCACCCGCACGGATCCACGGAGCGGGAGATCGGCGGACTGTTCACCACCGACAAGCCCGTCATCTTCAACTTCCACGGCTATCCCTGGCTGATCCACAAGCTGGCCTATCGCTTCGCGGGGCACGAGAACCTGCACGTGCGCGGCTACAAGGAGAAGGGCAACATCAACACCCCTCTCGAGCTGGCCATGCTCAACGAGACGTCACGCTTCCATCTCGTGATCGACGTGATCGACCGCGTCCCGAAGCTGCGCACCCGGGCCACTCATCTGAAGGAAGAAATGAAGAACGCGATCATCGACAACATGAGCTACGCGCACGAGAACGGCACCGACCGGCCGGAGATCACCGGCTGGACCTGGCCATTCTGAGGCCGCCGGCGAGCGGGCTGACGGGGCGCGATCGACTCAGCGCAGGATCGGCACGCAATCGTCGCTGCAGCTTCGACCCTCGGGAACCGGTCCCTGGGCGGGACGGTGCATCACGGCGCGGGTCGGATAAATCACTGCGCGCGACTCGTCGCCCTCTCCGCGAACCGAACCATCGCCGTCGAGAATAAGGCTGTATCCGCCGGCTTCGACGGGAGACCACAGCAGGCTGACCAGCGGCCTGGCTGCAACGTTCGCGAGGCTTCGGCCGCCACACTTTGCGACGAGATCGTCGCCGTCCCATTGCACGTGGACCGACACCGAGTGCGGACGCCCGTCCGCGGCAACGGTCAGCAGGTAAGGAGCGGGACCGAAGCGCGCGACCGCGTCGCGCAGACCGTGGAGCTCGACGGGGATGCTCATGCGACAGATTTGTAGCCCAGTTCCGCGTACTGGAACAGCGCCACCCCCGGCCGGATCAACGGCTCGCACCCGCAAGATGACTCGGACCGTGCAAGTGCCGGTTCACTGGAGCGCTTCGCATGCAGCGGCCCTCCCCGTCTTCTCTAGCGGCCGGTGAATGCTGGTTTGCGCTTCTCCTTGAACGCCGCGATGCCCTCGAGATAGTCGTCGCTCTCGTAGACCGTCCGCCGCAGTCCCTGGATCATCTCGAGGATCTCCACGGGAAGCACGGTTGCCGCCAGCAGCATTCGAAACTGCCTTTTCATCACGCCGACAGCGAGGGGGGCGTTGTCGGCGACAGCGCGGGCGATGTCGTAGGCCTTGGCCTCCGCCTCCGCGAGCGTCGGCATCACGTGATTCACCATCCTCACTCCGAGTGCATCGGCAGCCGTGATGGGCCTCGCAGTGAAAAGCATCTCCTTGGCCATGTGCGGCCCGATCCCGTGGATGAAGTGGATCAGGCCCGACGGGTTGTACGGAAGGCCCAGCTTGGCGGGGGTGATCGCAAACGTCGCGTCCTCAGTGCAGATCGTGATGTCGCACGAGGCCAGCAGATCGCACGCCCCTCCCCAGACGCTGCCTTCGACGAGCGCGATGACCGGGGTCAACAGCATCTGGACCTTGCGCAGGAGGTTTTCGAGAGGTCCTTCGTAGTCGAGGGGATCGCGCCCGTGCCTGGGCAGTTCCTCGATGTCGTGTCCGGCCGACCAGACGCGCGTGCCCGCCAGGCCCCTCAGCACGATGACCCTGGCGCCGTCCTTCTCCAGGGATTCGAAAGCGGCAACGAGCTCGTCGACGAGCTTTGCGCAGATGCAGTTGCGGCGGGCGGGGTTGTTCAGCGTGATCGTGCCGATTCCCTCTTCGATGCGGACGAGAATCAGGTCCATCGCTACCTCCCCGGATGAGATCGGACCTTCGGCCGGCTTCCTGCCAATGTCCGTCGGCATCAATACGCCGTGAGGCCGGCCTTGCGCAGCACCTCGCACGCGCGCTCGGCGGACTCCGCGGTCGGCGCCTGGGTGTCTTTCAGCGTGTACTCGAGACCGAGTCGCTCCCACTTGAAACTGCCGAGCTGGTGGAACGGCAACACCTCGACACGCTCGACGTTTCCGAGGCCGGCCGCGAATTCGGCAGTGCGAGCCAGATCGTCCATGTCGTCGGTGAGTCCCGGCACGAGCACGAAACGAATCCAGATCGGCCGCCTCATCGCAGCGAGCCTGCGCGCGAATGCCAGCGTCGGGCCGACATCCATTCCCGTCAGGGCGCGGTGGCGCTCCGGATCCCAGGTCTTCAGTCCGAGCATCACCAGATCGATGTGGCCGAGCTCCGCGTCGCTGAGCTTGTCGCCATAGTAGCCGTTGGTCTCGATGGTCGTGTGGATACCCATGCGCCTGGCTTCCGCCAGCAGTTTGGCCGCGAAGCGGTGCTGCAGCAGCGGCTCGCCGCCGCTCAGCGTGAAGCCTCCCGACATGACCTTGAGCCCGTGACGATATTTGCCGAGCTCGCTGGCCGCCTGCTCGACGGACACGGGTATCCCGTTACCGAGCGTCCACGTGTCCGGATTGTGACAGTAACGGCAGCGCCACATGCAGCCGGTGGTCCATGCGACGACGCGCACGCCGGGTCCGTCGACGGCCGATCCTGTCGTGAACGAATGCAGGAAGCCCATGTCCCCGCTGGCGAGGGCCTCGCGCACGCTTTTCTCGGGAACGCCTTCGCCAAGGTGGACGCGCAGTTCAAAAGGGCTCTTCGCCTCCAGGGAAACTTTCGCCACGTCAGACATGGGCCTCTCCGTGGAACGTGCGATTGATGACGTCCATCTGCTGTTCGCGCGTCAGGCGCACGAAATTGACCGCGTAGCCGGACACCCGGATCGTCAGGCTCGGGTACTTCTCCGGGTGATCCATCGCATCGAGCAGCGTGTCGCGGTTCAGCACGTTGACGTTCATGTGGTAGCCCGTCGCGCTGAAGTACGCGTCCAGGATGCCGGTCAGGTTGGTGATGCGGTCCGCGGCAATGCGACCGAGGCCGGTGGGCACCAGGGTCGCGGTCAGCGAGATGCCGTCGGCGGCGTCGCGGTACGGAATCTTCGCGACCGAGGCAGCCGCCGCATGGATGCCATGGCTGTCGCGCCCGTGCATGGGATTGGCTCCCGGCGCAAAAGGCTCGCCCTGGCGGCGTCCATCGGGCGTGTTGCCGGTCGCCTTGCCGTACACCACGTTCGACGTGATCGTCAGGATCGACTGCGTGTGCACGGCATCGCGATAGGTCGGATGTTTGCGAAGCTTCGTCATGAAGGTGCTGACGATCCACACCGCCATCTGGTCGACGCGGTTGTCGTTGTTCCCGAACACCGGAAACTCGCCGTCGGTCTTGTAGTCCACCACCAGTCCGCTCTTGTCGCGGACGACCTTGACGCTGGCGTGCTTGATCGCCGAGAAGCTGTCGGCCACGACCGACAGGCCGGCCATGCCGAATGCCATGGTCCGAAGCGGCGCGTAGTCGTGCAGTGCCATCTCGACGCGCTCGTAGGCGTACTTGTCGTGCATGTAATGAATCACGTTCATTGCATTCACGTACACGCCCGCGAGCCAATCCATCATTTTGTCGAAACGTGCGACGACGTCGTCGAAGTCCAGCACGTCGCCTTCTACCGGCGGGAACTTTGGTCCGACCTGTTCGCCGTTCATCTCGTCGCGGCCGCCATTGATCCCGTAGAGCAGGCACTTGGCGAGGTTGGCGCGCGCGCCGAAGAACTGCATCTGCTTGCCGACCAGCATCGGGGACACGCAGCATGCGATCGCGCCGTCGTCGCCCCACGTCCGGCGCATGATCTCGTCGCTTTCGAACTGCAGGGAGCTGGTATCGATGGCGACCTTGGCAGCAAAGTGCCGGAACCCGTCGGGCAGGCGCGGCGAATACCAGATCGTCAGGTTGGGCTCCGGCGCCGGCCCGAGGTTGTAAAGGGTCTGGAGCATCCGGAAGCTCGTTTTGGTCACGAGGGAGCGACCGTCGTCGCCGCAGCCGCCGATCGACTCGGTCACCCAGGTCGGGTCCCCGGCGAACAGCTCGTCGTACTCGGGCGTCCTCAGGAAGCGCACGATGCGCAGCTTGATGACGAAATCGTCGATGATCTCCTGGGCTTGCGCTTCGGTGATCTTTCCGGCGGCAAGGTCCCTCTCGAAATAGACGTCGAGGAAGGTCGAAGTGCGGCCGAGGGACATCGCCGCTCCATTCTGTTCCTTGACCGCGGCGAGATAGCCGAAATAGAGCCACTGCACGGCTTCGCGCGCATCGGCCGCAGGTTTCGAGATGTCGCAGCCGTAGCTCGCGGCCATCTGCTTGAGCTCGCCGAGGGCCCTGGCCTGCTCGGATAGCTCTTCGCGATCCCGAATGATGGCCTCCGTGGAAGGTTCGCTGTCGAGTGCGACTTTCTCGGCCTTCTTTGCCGCGATCAGGCGGTCCACTCCGTAAAGAGCGACGCGCCGATAGTCGCCGATGATGCGACCGCGCCCGTATGCATCGGGAAGGCCGGTCAGCACGTGGGAGCTGCGGCAGCGCCGAATGTCGGCGGTGTATGCGTCGAAGACACCCTCGTTGTGGGTCTTTCGATACTTGCTGAAGGCCTCGACCATGTGCGGCTCGGGCTCGTATCCGTAAGCCTCGAGGGCGCCGAGCACCATGCGCAGGCCCCCGTTCGGCATGATGGCGCGCTTGAGCGGCGCCTCGGTCTGCAGCCCGACGATGACCTCGTTGTCCTTGTCGATATAGCCTGGCGAGTGAGCGGTGATCGAGCTCGGAATCTGGGAGATGTCGAGAACGCCCTTCTTCCTTTCCTCGACGAAGAGCTTCGTCAGCTGGTCCCAGATTTTTTTCGTGCGCGCCGTCGCCGGCGCGAGGAACGCTTCGTCTCCATCGTACGGCGTGTAGTTCAGCTGGATGAAGGCACGCACGTTGAGCTCCTTCTTCCAGAGACCGCCGCCGAACCCTTCCCAGGCCGCTTCGATATCGGCGGGCGTTTCTTTTTTTGCTGCGGTATCGCTCATCGTGAAGCTCCTGACGACGCTGTCGCGGTCCGGCGGCCGGAGATGCCCAGAAGGGCGCCCATGTGCCGCGCAATCATGAGCTCTTCGTTGGTGGGGATCACCCAGGCCGATACGCGGCTGCCCGCCGCGGAGATCCTCGCGCCGCCGGCTTCGTTGGCTTCGTCGTCGAGCGTGATGCCCAGCCAGGCCGACGCTTCGACGATACGGCGACGAATCTCGACGGAATGTTCGCCGATACCAGCCGTAAAGACGAGGGCGTCGATACCTGCGAGAACGCCAGCGAGCGCGCCGATGTGCCGCGTCACCTGGTAGACGAAGTAGTCCACCGCCAGCCGAGCCGCGGGTTCCTTGCTCGCCAGCAGGTCACGCATGTCGTTGCTGGTGCCCGAGATGCCGATCAGGCCGGACTTCTTGTAGAGCATCGTTTCCACTTCCGCTGCCGTGAGGCCGACGGTCTGGAACAGATGCAGGATGACGCCCGGATCGATCGAGCCGGGCCGGGTGCCCATGCACAGGCCGTCCAGAGCCGTGAACCCGAGCGTGCTGTCGACGCCCTTGCGTCCCTTCATCGCGCAGAGGCTCGCGCCGCTGCCGAGGTGGGCCACGATGACGCGGCCTTCGGCGATTTCGGGCGCGACTTCGGGCAGAGCCGACGCAATGTACTCGTAGGAAAGCCCATGGAAGCCGTATCGCTGCACGCCACCGTCGCGAATCGCCTTCGGCAGCGGAACCAGGTCGACCACCTCCGAGTGCCCGCGATGAAAGCTCGTGTCGAAACACGCCACCTGCGGAACTCCCGGAAGGCGTGCGCTCACCGCTTCGATCGCCGCGATGTTGTAGGGCTGGTGAAGCGGCGCAAGCGGCACCAGCGCACGAAGGTTGTCGAGCACCTGCGGCGTCACGATGCAGGGCCCGGCGTATCCGGCGCCTCCGTGCACGACGCGGTGCCCGGCCCCCACCACGCGCGCGCCGCCGAAATGCGTGCGAAGCCAGCCGGCGAGCACGTCGAGAGCCGCGCTGCCGTCGCGCACGGATGCGTCCAGCTTCTCGTCGGACAGCGATGCGCCGGCGGCATCCTTGACGGACAGTCGCGGCGTCGTGCCGATACCGTCGATCTGACCGCGTACCTCCAGTTGCCAGAGCTCGTCGCCCGGGCGGCAATACACGCAGAACTTGAGGCTCGAGGAGCCGGCGTTGAATACGAGAGCGTAGTCGTCCATGGCCGCTCCGTCCGGCTCAGGCCAACGGCCGGCGCCGCGCGTGGGCTGCGCGCATCGCAACTGCGCAGCTCGCGATCCTCGAGCGCACGCTGTCGGCGCGGCTGGTCAGGATCACCGGGACCTTCGCGCCGAGGACGATACCGGCGCTGTCGGCGTTGGCCAGGAAGCTCAGCTGCTTGGCCAGCATGTTTCCCGCTTCGAGATCCGGCGCCAGCAGGATGTCGGGATCGCCCGCGACCTCGGACTGGATGCCTTTGGTCCTGGCGGCATCGGCGCTGATCGCGTTATCGAAGGCGAGCGGACCGTCGAGGATCCCGCCCTTGATCTGTCCTCTCTCGGCCATCTTGCAGAGCGCCGCGGCATCGAGAGTGGCGGGCATTCTCGAATTCACCGTCTCGACGGCGCAAAGAATGGCTACCTTCGGCCTCTCGATGCCATAGGTGCGCGCGAGATCGATCGCGTTCTGGCATATGTCCACCTTGTCTTCGAGAGTCGGGGCGATGTTGATCGCGCCGTCGGTCACGATCAGCACTTTGTGGTAGGTCGGCACGTCCATCACGAAGACGTGGCTGAGGCGCCGCCCCGTGCGCAGGCCGCCCTCCTTCGAAACCACCGCGCCGAGAATCTCGTCGGAATGGAGGCTGCCTTTCATCAGCAGTTCTGCCTTCCCCGTGCGGACCAGCTCGACGGCTATCATCGCGGAATCGTGGCTGCTCTCCACGTCGACGACCTCGACACCGTCGAGCTTGATCGCATGCTTCTGCGCAATTTCGCGGATCTTCGCGGCCGGACCGACGAGGATGGGAATGATGAGGCCCTTCGCCGCGGCATCGATGGCACCGGCCAGCGCCGTTTCTTCGCAGGGATAAGCGACGGCCGTCGGGATCGGGGCGAGGTCGCGGCAGCGGTCGAGGAGTTGCTGGTACTTTCCGGTTCCTGTCTCGGTCATTGCGGTCTTCCTTCGGGAACGGGGGCCGCCTGCGTGGCCGCGGTCCCGGTCTCCCTCAGCAGCATGGTGAGGACGAAAGCGAGCCCGACTCCGTAAAGCAACGGCTCGAACGCTGCCTGGTAGTGCTCGAGCCGGAGATTCTCCGCGCCGGCGCCGGCCTTCACGAGGAGCCCGGCAAAGACGGGGCCGAGCACGGCGCTGAACGTGAAGTTGACGAAATTGACGACGCCCGTGGATGTTCCGCTCAAGTGCGCCGGGTTGGCTTCCTTGATCACGGTGTACGGCAGCATCGCTGCCCCGGACACGATGCCCGTCATGCAGCCGATCAGGTACGGGGGCAGTACGCCAAACGGTCCGTGAAGGATCGCGAACAGGCAGGCCAGAAGCAACAGGGCGGAGGCGGCGATCACGGGCTTGCGCCGGCCGATGCGGTCGGAGACGAAGCCGAGCAGCGGGCAGCCGATGATCCATCCGAGCGGCACCGTCGCCGAACGCATCACTGCGGCCGCGTAGTCGAATCCGTGCGCTTCCTGCAGGTATCGAACACCCCACACCATGTCGAAGATCGTCGTGGGAATGAACATCAATCCCGCAATCACGCCGCAAAGGATCGACTGCGGATTGCGGAAGACGACGGCGAGTGCGCGGGCGGTCTCGCCGACCCACGCGGGATTGCGTGCGGTGCGCGACTGTTTCGGAATCATCGCGAACAGCAGCACGCTGATCACCAGGCCGAGAACGCCCATGGCGGCCCAGAAACGGGTCCACGGCAAGCCGCCGGCGATCATCGGGCCCACGACGAATTGCCCCGCCGAGCCTCCGGCCATCCCGAACATCTGCGTGGCACCAATCAGCGTGGCTGCGCGGGAAGCAGGGAAGTGGGTCGTTGCGATGTAGGCCGCGCCAACCAGGGCGAATACGCCGCCGGCGCCCTGCATCAGGCGTCCCACGCTCGCCAGCAGGGGATTGCCGGTCGCGAAAAGCAGCGCTCCGATTCCGACTGCCGCAGCGCCGAACGGGACGACGCGCCGCGGACCGAGCCGGTCCATCGCCACGCCGGCCACGAGGCTGAACGGCGAGTAGCCGTAGTAGAAGAGGCCGGCCATGGATGCCACGCCCATCGCGCTCAGGCCGAACGCCGCCGACAGTTGCGGCATCATCACGGCCGGCGCCGATCGCAGCGCGTATTGATAGAAGTAGTAGACCGCGGTGACGAGCCACGCGACCCCAGCCGCCCTCGCGCCGGGGCTCATGCGCTTCTCTCGCCCGACCACCGCGAGTGCCAGCCTCCCACGTTGCTGCGCCCCGCGCTCGAATAGCTGGCCTCGTCGGCGAGGATGAGCGCCCGCAGATCCTGACTCATG
>DASXOZ010000069.1 GCA_036493895.1 Candidatus Binatia bacterium
CAGCGCCTGGCGATGCCAGGAAGCTCTATTGGTTCGCGGATGACGACCTGATCGGCCAGGTCGAGCCGTCGCGGTCGATCCAATGGAAGGCGAAGGTCGGCACGTTCCTGTTCCGTGTCGTGGACGACCGCGGGCGCGCCAGTTCGGTGCGCATTCGCATTCTTCCGCAAACTGGAGACGATTCGACGGCATTTTCGCCGCCGGCCTGATCGGTCGGGTCGTTCGTTGCTTTCGCCCCGGCTGCGGTGTGACGGTCCTTGCGGGTCGGCAGTTTCCCGATGAACACAACCGTACGAAAATTCGCGAGCCGCTTCAGTGTGGACTTCCCCCGGTCTTCTGGACAGAGCGAAAGTCCTGAATGAGTCTGTTGTGGGGGCATCGGAAGTCTCATGAAAGACCCGTTCGACCGTATTGCTTCCGGCTTCTTCGCGGCCATCGAACGCGGAGACCTGGAGTCTGTTCGCGACACGTACTCGCCGCAGGCGCAGATCTGGCACAACGTGACGGGGAGGACGCAGACGCGCGACGAGAACGTGCGGCTGCTCGGGCTGTTTATCGCACGCGTCTCCGATCGCCGCTACGAGATCCTCTCGCGTGGGTTCTTCCCGGGCGGTTTCGTGCAGCGCCACCTTCTCCTCGGTACGAGCATGACCGGAGAGAAGATCGAGATACCGGCCTGCCTGGTCGTGCACTTCGCTGAGGGCAGGATCGAGCGGCTCTTCGAATATCTCGACTCGGCTGCAGTGCGGTCGATCTTCCCGTAAAGCTCGCTCTCCCGGCAATCGGCCGAGCATCGGGCATGCCTGCATCCGGCACTCGCGGCAACGCGCGCGCGCCTAGCGCGACCCCATCCCGCGCAAAGAAAATTCCACCGCCGGCAGATGCTGCCGGCCGATGAAGAGCTCACCGCCGACGAGATAGGCCGGCACGTTCCAGACGCCTTCGGACGCGAGCTGCTCGCGAATCGCTTCGGCCTCGCGCGGACCTTCGTCCTTCACGTACTCCCGAAATCCTGCCGCCGAGGCGCCGAGACATTCTTCGACGAAAACAAGACCGGGGTCCGCATTCTCGCGCCAGATGCGATCGAACACGCGCGCCACGTACTCGCCGGCGTCGGAAGGTACAAAGCGACGCTGCCACAGCAGCCCGAGCGATGCGGTCGCGGTGTCGACGCTGCGGTCGGCGTCGCCGAGATCGAGCCCGCGCGATTGCGCATAGCGCCGCAGGTCGTTCGCGCGATATTCGGAGCGCATGCGGAAATGACGCGCGCTGCGGTCGCCGCCCGGGACGGCGACGCGCGGCCGACTCGTCGTCACACGCGGAAACGGCAGCCAGTCGAACGCGACTTCGAGCCGCGCCTGGAGCGCACGGGTCGGCGCGATCGCGAGATACGAAGCCGCGCAGCCGAAATCGATTGCGACACGTACGGTCATCGCGCCTCGGCGGCAGGACGCGTGTAGACGATGTCCGGCGCGGGACCGCGACGCCCTTCGAGGATCCAGCGGATCCGCGGCAGGTGTTCGCGCCCCCAGTAATACTCGCCATCGACGACGTATCCCGGCACACCGAAGATGCCGGCGTCGAAGATCCCGGCCTGCTGCGCGAAATAAGCATCCCGCGCGGATTCGGCCGCCTGCGCGAAGTTGGAAACATCGGCGCCCGATTCGCGCAGGATCGCACGGATCGCAGCCGGCGACTCGGCATCGAGCTCGCGCTTCCAGAACGGCTCGAACGTCAGGTCGAGGTAGCGACCGAGCACATCGTCGCCATGCGCCTTCGCCCACAGCATGCCGATGCCCGCGAGCGTCGTATCCCAGATCTTGACGGTTCCGCGAAGCGTGATGCCTCGCATCCGTGCGTAGCGGCGCGCATCCATGTACGCGTACTTGACCCATGCCCATTGTGCGGGGCTGCGCTCGCTCGTGACGACTGCATCGCGCGAGTCGAGGCGCGCCGAGCCTGCAAACGATGGAATGTCGAGCGACAGCGGCCGCCAGTCCACGGCGATCCCGAGCGACGCCGCGAGCTCCCGCGTCGGATCCTTGGCGAGATACGCGTACGGGCTCTTGAGATCGAGATAAACGATGAGCGGACGATCCGACCGGAGAGGATCGAAGCGGGAGACGGCGTCGAAGGCTCGCACCGCGCAAGAGTAGCACTGCGCGCGTCACGGGCCAGAGGCCGGCTGCCCGGGAACCCGGATCCGGCTCACCCGGATCGCCGCGGCCCTGCGTCCCGGCAGCCTCGAGAATCCCGAGGACTCGACACGTGAGCTTGGCTAGAGAAAAGACTTCTTCAGGCAAGCCGGACGAGCACGGAGACCACACCGATCCCCGCCACCATGATGCCGCCCAGGCGCATCGTCATACGTCTCTCGAGATCGATGAGCTGCACCTGCGTCGACATTTCCCCGAAGCGCAGCTCCGTACGGCGTTCCTGTTCGGCCAGCCGGATTTCGAGCCGCTTTTCCATCTCGGCCAAGCGCGTATCCAGGTGTTTCTCGAGGTAGTCGAAGCGGGCGTCGACCTGGGCGAAGCGGGAATCGACTTGAGCGAAACGGGAATCGACCTGAGCGAAACGCACGTCCAAGCGCGCCTCCAGCTCATGCAGGTCGTGCGCAACCGCTCCAAAGCGCGCGTTCATGCGCGCCTCCAGCTCATGCAGGTCGTTCGCAACCGCTCCAAAGCGAGCGTCCATGCGCGTCTCGAGCTCACGCACGTCCTGCCTGGTCGCTGCGAAGCGCGCATCCATGCGCACTTCCAATTCGCTCAGGTCCTGCTTGGTAGCCAGCGTATCCGTCATCGCGGCCGCGAGCGCCTCGGCTTGGCCTTCAGCCTGCTGCTCGCTGAAACCAGCTTCGCGGAGCCGCCGCGCGTACGCAAGCGTGTCGAGCGCGATCGCCATCACGGTTGCCGAAAACCGGGTGACATCGTTGCCGGCTCTGCGCGGTCTGGTTGCACAGACGCAGGCTCGCGCGTGAGCGGCCGGTCGTCAATGTCGACGATCGCATACTGTGACTAAGGAATCTGCGTAGGGGCATGGCGGAGTTTCCTCGGTCCCGGTGGGGAAGGCCTGGATCCCCAACCTGCGACTTCCTAGCGCACTTCCTCGCCGCCAACCACGAACACGACGCTGGTTCCGTACACCTGCGCTGCCAGGTCTTCGGGTAACGGGTATTTCGAGAACGTCCCGCTTCCGAAATCGACATACAGGGAAGGAAAGGAGTCGTAACGACCCGGGCGAGAAGCCATGTGGATCCCTCCCGGCAGGACATGGTGCTCGTCCCCTTTGCGGGCCGTCACTCCGGTGGGCGAAGCGTAGAAGATGCCATGGACATCGATGTGCGTCGGACGGTACTCGCCGACTGGCAACACGTAGTCGATCCCGAGTGGTGCGGGGACGACGATTTCGTGAACGACCCTGAAGGCGGTGTCGAGTGCCCGCGCCGAGCCGATCCGATCGGAATCCTGAATGGGGCGCTGCGATGCCGCACAACCCACAATGAGCAAGCCCGCGACGACGCCTGCGACAACGGCACGAAACCTTGCACGGACCGCGAGTGTCCATCGGGCACCGTTTGTCGCCGGAGCAACAGAAGGCTGGCTTGCCGGCGTTTCCGGTGCCACGTCGCTACGCCCTGCCTGTTCGCGCGGGAACTTCCGCAGTGCGTCCGCGATGCAGGCGATAGATGCCAAGCGCCCACTGCGCAGCCGGATGTCGCAGCAGCGTGGCGCGATAGTCCTGCAGGTACGATGGCAGCTCGACCTGCAGCGGATACTGGATCTCGGGCGGCTGCAGCAGAACGCTCAGCAGCGCCGCGGCCGTGAGATCGGCGATGCTGAAAGCCCCGCCGACCAGAAACGCGCGGCCCTGCCGCTCCTTTTCGATGCGGTCGAGTGCCGCCGCGACGACGCCGCGGTCCTTCGCCAGGTTGGCGGCGCTTACCTTGTGACGCCAACGGTAGAAAGACGGGAAAATCCGGAGCAACGGGCGCAGTCTTCCGTAAGCCTCGTCGGGCATGCCTGTCGTCAGCACCCGCAGCGCGATATCCGGATCGCTCGCGAAAAGGGGAGTTACGACTGCCGCGCGCAGCGCCGGGCCAAGCGTCTCGTCAAGATCGTCCTCCAGTTCGAGGGCGCGTTTTCGTGCGGTGGGGTCCTGCGGGTAGAGAGGCGGCTCCGGGTAACGCTCTTCGAGCGCAGCGATGATCCGCGTGGAATCGGCGAGGGCGTGGCCATCGAGCCACAAGATCGGCAGCTTGCCCTGGCCCGTCGCGCGCCACGCGCGGATCAGGTAGTCGGAGCCCAGCACGCGGCGGCGGTGTCCGATGCCCTTGTAGTCGAGCGCCCAGCGAACCTTCTCACTGAAATGCGATAGCGGGATGTGCCAGAGAACCGGGGTATCCATCGTGGTCAGCAGGCGACGAACAGCGTCCGAGGGTACTGGCTACCCCGAATATTCGAGCACAGTAACGCGGCGGCTAGTCCGCTCGAATCACTGTCGTGCAAGCGTAGGGGAACGAGACGGCACACACGACGATGCCAGCACGAAGACTTTTGGTCTTCCCTTTCCCGCCCACGGTAATTGTACAGCGTTTCCCCTCGGCCGAGGCGCTGTCGAGAGTAGTGCAAGTATGGCCGGCGGCCAGGGTGGCGCACGTCGAAGTGGCGGCGACGCTGCCGTCGGAATTCTTGACGGTCAACGTCACGTCCGTGAGATCCGCCGTCGTGATATTCGACGCTTCGCAGAACGCATATTGGCTAAGATCGCCATTCAGCCACACCAGCTCCGATTCCAGTGCGAAAACGGGCCGGGCGAGTCCGAGAAGGACCACCGCGAGACACGACCAGCGAATCAACCTTTTCATCGGTTTCCAGCTCCTTCGGTCAGCGGTGCTCTCTTCTCGAGATGAACGGACAGGCAGGCCGACCTGCAAAGTGCCCGGCTGCACGGGTTGACGCAAGGCCGCGCCAACGAAATCGAGCGCAGAGCGTATGGACACCCGGACGACCGAAGTGCGCGTGATCGCGATCGATGACCTGGCTTCGTGTCCAGCCCTCGTCTCTCGTCGACGCCGGTGATCCGCTGCCCTGGCCACAGCAGCGGCAATGCGGTCATCTTTCGACAACGTTTCCAGGACGACAGGGAGGTCAGCGATGACGGTCACGCCGCTTTACGCAGGTGCACTCGCAATCTGGTTCGCCGTTCTGAGTCTCCGGGTGATCCAGGGGCGGGTCGGTCCGGCAGGGCCGAGCCTCGGGGACGGCGGGGACGCCGCGATGCTTCGCCGCATCCGCGGCCACGCGAACTTTGCCGAGTACGTGCCGCTGATCCTCGTGCTGATGGCGCTGCTGGAACTGAACGGCGAGCCGAAGTGGGTGCTGCACGCCCTCGGCTCGACGCTGCTGGTCGCAAGACTGCTGCACGGCTATGCGTTTTCGTTCACGCAGCAGTTCGCACCCGGACGCACGGGCGGCGCGGTGCTCACGCTGGTCCTGTTGCTCGTGAGCGGCGCCATGTGCCTGCGTGCCGGTCTCGCGGCGCTGTAGAAGGTCTCATGCGCCGGGGCGGTGATCCGCGGCGGCGCGCAAGCCTGTGAGGCGCCGCTACGGGGCCGTGAGGTGCACTCCGGCGGCAGACGTCAGGTTCGCGACCTCGTTCCCCTTGGACATCAGGATCAGGCTGTTCCCGCTGTAACGAAACGCGTCGGTGGCGATCAGCGCGTCGGTGACCGCATCTTCTGTCGACGACTGCTGCTCACTGCACATGGCTTGTCCGTTCGTGAGGTTCGAGAAGCGCAGTGTGCCGGCGGTGAGATCGATCTCGAACGCGGCCGTCATCGGATTGCACGATGTGGAGCCGACCATGCGACCGTTCTCCCTGCCCATGACGAAGCTCGCGTCGTCCGGCGACGGTGGCAGCGCGCCGTCGTAACCATTGACCTGCGTGAAGATCCATTCCCTGCCGAGAGGAGAGCCCGGTGTTGTCGCGCCGGTTGGTGCCACGGCCGGCGCCTGCGGACCTCCGGTCTTGTCGATCTGCATCTGCGCCATGGACATCGGCTGAGCCCCTGCCGGCTCCTCTGTCTGTCGCGGCGTCATCGCGCTGCATCCGGCAATCACGAAGATAAGGATTGGCAGAAATGTTGCGTTCATCGGTCCCTCCCGGCGTGACTCACAACGGCCAACCTGCCCTGCTTCCGTCGTGGCGCGGACATTTCGACTTCCATCAACTCAGAAGATGACGTGCATCCGCAGTCCGACGATCACGTCGGTGTGGACACTGGGCTGGTCGAGCAACCCGAGAACCTGCTTCTTCTGCGCCGGCTCGACCACCTGGAGATCGGGAGTCAGCACGAGCCACGGGGTAACCGCGGCGGCGTAGTACGCCTCGAAACCCCATTCGTCCTGCAGGAACGACAGGTCCTGCAGCGGTGTCTGAAGCGTCGGGGTCTTCACATCGATCCAGTAAAAGCCGAGACCGAATCCGTCGTTCGCGCGGCTCTCGAACACGCCCTTGCCGCCGATGCCGAGGCTCACGAAGTCTTCCATGGGATTGGGATTGCCGTCACTGAAGCCGAGGCGTGCGAATACTCCCGCCCCTTGGCCGGAACCTTTCTTCGGCTCGTAGAAATACTGGTCGAAGTTGTAGTAGACGGCCCAGGTATCGGTCTGTTTGACGATGAGGTTCTTGTCGAGGACTGCGCCGATGCGCTGGTCCAGTGAGGTGAAGTTCCTGTTGGAGTAGGCTCCGCCTACAAGCTGGTGCCCGGTCAGGCCGAAGAAGCCCGTCCGGACGCGTCCCTCTCCCGCAAACGTCAGCTTGTCGGTGGTGAGGTCGTCGAAGCCGGCCTCGGAGGCGTTTCCATTGGCCTGGAGCACCGTGAAGTTGACGATCGCCGCTTGCGGGTCCTTGGTTGGCAGCACGATTACGCCCGCCCCGAGCGTGGAGTAGGGCGCCGCGAGCAGAAGCGTCGGATTGACGTTGAATGCCAGGTTGAGGAACTGCGTGTCCCCCTTCCCATGGGCGAACTCGTTGTCATCGCCGCTCAACGTGTCGAACTTGCCGAACGTCACGCCCACATAGTGCGAGAGGAACTGCGCGAACGTCACTGCGGGGACGTTGAAGTTGCTGCCGCTCGGAATCGGGTAGAGCTGGTTGGAATTGACCGGCATCAGTGCGCCGGTGTCGCGAAAGCCGGTGGCCCTGTCCCAGTTGCCCTCCAGCTCGATGAGGAGGAAACCACCGGGCCACAGGCCGAGCTTCTGCGAGTCGATCGTCGTGCTCAGTTCGGCGCGTCCGCCGTACTGCCAGGTATGATCCTTGCCGCCGTCAACCACACCTGATGTGACCTGCGTAACGGTCGCATCGAGCGTGACTCCCTTGGTGGCCAGCTCGTTGCGCAGGCCGCCCCAGTCGCCAGTCAGCGTCGTGCGTTCGAACGGCGAGCCCGAGTAGGATTTGTCGGGCGCCGCATCGTCCGCGCGCGCTCCCACGGCGACGGCGAGCATCGCGGTAATTCCCAGGATGATTCGTAACGGATTCATGTTACCCCCGCGAGAAACTCCGAGCACAAAACGCGTCCGTCAGGGAGCCGGAACCACCGTATAGTACACGCCGTTGGCACCGAAGCTCGCTTTGAACCAGGTCGTGCCGCCGGCGAGGTAGTAGGTATTACCCGCGGCGGTCGTTCGCACTGCGCCCGCCGGCACTGACGCATAGATGGCTCCCATCAGGTAGTGCGCCTGGCCGGCGGCAACCCCGGCCGAATAGGCAGCCTGGGCGTTGGCCTGCGAATTGGCCGACGCCGCTGCCGCACCAACCGTGGCACCGACGACGACGCCCACCGCCGCCGCTCCTGCCGCGCTCCACCCTCCGCAGCTTCCGCACGACGATCCGTAATAGTTGACGGTCGTCGGCGGATGATACGGATAGTACGCCGCAGGCGGATGATAGTACGCCGCGCCGCTCCCTTCGTGGTACGCGCCCTCGCCGTACGCACCATAGGATTTGCCGCCGTACATGTTCGTGTGCTCGGCGCCTTCGCCGTACTTGGCCGACGTTCCGCCGCCGTACATGTTCTCGTGACTGACGCCCTGGCCTCCACCGGCAGAGCTGCCTCCGCCCCAGGCATTGTTATGGCTGAACCCTTGCCCGAAGCCGCCGGACGAACTGCCTCCCCAGCGATTGCTGTGCTCGCCGCCACCGCCGAAAGAGCCGGACGAATGGCCGCCGAACGAATTCGCGTGGCCCCATGCGTAAGCCGGCATCGCCGTCAGCGTCGAGATCAATGTGCAGACCAGTGCGATATCTATGTTCTTTCGAAACATCGCGGATCCTCCTCAATGCGCCGCGGACGCGGGCTTGGTTGCCGGCTTGCCGGAGCCAGCATGAGCAGCGGCGGGCGCCTGGTGGGTACTCGGGTGTTCGAACGGGATTTTCGAGGCGCCGGCGGCCTTGGCCGACGTGAACTCTTCCGGCTTCATCGGCGCGTCGAGTTTCCAGTTGGAAATTTCCACCTGGTGGCGAAGGCGCATCGGGTCGTCGAAGAAGATCGCGCGCGCCATGCGTGGCAGCTTGTCATCGGCGCCGATCCAAACCTGAACGAACACACCCTCGCTTTCGTAGGCGACCATGTCGGTCGTCACGCCGCCGACGACGTTCGACTGGCCGATGTAGAACGCCAGCGTCAGGCTCTTTGCCATGTCGGCATAAGGATCGGAGACGAGGAAGTCGGCGAACGGGAAGTACGTGCCCGACGTCTTGTAGAGAGCCTCGAGCGTCTGGTCCACCGTGGGCGGAGCGTCGGCCATTGCGACGAGGTTCTCCTGCACCGCGAACGACATCATGGTCTTGCCGTCGTAGTAGAACTCGGTCGGAGGACCGTCGGCTGTCGTGACCACTTTCAGCTTGTCGGGGCGCTGAAGCGCGACGTGCGACATCGTCTTGTATGCCAGAGGCGGTCCGTATCGGCTCGGGCTCTCGTACGTAGAGATGACGTCGAAGCCCAGTGTCTTCGCGTGACCGATCGCGTCGCTCATCGCCTTCAGCAGATCGACGGCTTTCGGCTGGATCTCGCCCTTGACGGCGGCCGGCTGCGGCGCTTTCGCCTTGGCCGGTGCTGCGAGTGCGCTGCCGGCCATCGCCGACATTGCAAAGGCCAGGGCGACGGCTGCCGTGGCGAATCGATTCCTTGTTCTCATTTTCATGCGGTTCCCTTCTTGCGACGGCTGTTCGTCAGGCACGAGACGCTACTCGCTGGCCTTGTTGCTGCCGCTCTCGGCCTGCTGCAGGCGCGCAGCGTCCTGCGGCGAAAGCTTCGCGCGCTCGATGTGGATCGTCAGCTTGTCGAGCGTTCCGGTGAACCGGAACGGTGGCTGGTAGTCGGAGTCATCCACCGACGTTCCGGTGTCGGAGCCCACGTCGAACGACTCGTCCCACTGCAGCGTGGTCGGAATCGTGTGCTCCATCTTTTTCGACGCGACTTCCTTGCCGTCCACTTTCAGCACGCCGGTTCCGCTTCGCCCGAGGCCGCTCATGCTGTTGAATGCCAGCGTCGCAAAGCCGAGGCCGTCGTAGTGGAAGTCGAACGTCACGGTGTGCTTGCCGGGGGCGATCGCCTGCTTGCCTTCCCATTTGACGCGCTCGAGATCGACCAGGTTCCACGTGAAGACCGGCTTTCCCTTCTTCAGGTAGAAGCCGTAACCGCCGAAGCGGCCGCCCTGCGTGACCAGCATTCCGTCGGCACCGTTCTTCGGAACGTCGATGTCGGCGGTGATCGTGTAGGAAGCTGCGATCAGGCTCGGCGCACCGCCCATCGGAACGCCCGTCAGCTCGCCGTCGTAGGTGAACGTGTCGCGGCCGGCCGTCACGCTCGGGCGCGGTGTCACCATGCGCGAGGCCAGCGAGTTGTCGAGCGGCAGTACCTGGTACTTTCTGGCCTCCTCCATGAAGAGCTTCTGCATCTCTTTCAGCTTCTTCGGATCGGAGGCGGCCAGGTCGGCGCTCTGGGTGCGGTCGGTGTGGAAGTCGTAGAGCTCCCACTTGTAGCTGTCGGCCACGTCCGGATTCGGCGTGCCCGACAGTTTCCACGGCAATGCGATCGGAGTCGTGTTGGCATACCAGCCGTCCTTGTAGATGCCGCGGTTTCCGAACATCTCGAAGTATTGCGTGTGGTGCCGCGTCGGTGCGTCCGCATTGGCCTTGTCGAAGGTGTACTTCATGCTGACACCTTCGATCGGGCTCTGCTGGATCCCGTCCACGGTCTCGGGCGCCTTGATTCCAACGGAGTCGAGAATCGTCGGAACGATGTCGATCACGTGATGGAACTGGTTGCGGATCCCGCCGGCGTCGGTGATGTGACCGGGCCACGCGATGCAGAGGCCCTGCGTGGTGCCGCCGTAGTGCGATGCCACCTGCTTTGTCCACGGGAAGGGCGCGTCGAAGGCCCACGTCCATCCGACCGCCATGTGATTGTAGGTCTTGGCCGAGCCCCAGTCGTCGTAGAAGTTCTTCAGCTGGACGTCGACCGGCACTTCGGCGCCGTTGAACTGGGCAACTTCGTTCGGGGTGCCGTTGAGCGAGCCTTCGGCACTGCTGCCGTTGTCACCGCTGATGTAGATGATCAGCGTGTTGTCGAGCTTGCCCATGTCCTGGACGGCCTGGATGACGCGCCCGATCTCGGCGTCGGTATACGCGAGGTACGCCGCGTAGACGTCGACCTGCCGGATGAAGAGCTTCTTCTGGTCGGCCGACAGGCTGTCCCACTCAGGCAGGATGTCTTTCGGCCACGGCGTCATCTTCGCGTCCTGTGGCATGATGCCGAGTCGCTTCTGGTTGGCGAAGATCGTCTCGCGAAGCTGGTTCCAGCCGCCGTCGAACAGGTGCATGTCGCTGATCTTCTTGATCCATTCAGGGGTGGCGTGGTGCGGGGCATGGGTTCCGCCGGGAACGTAGTGCACGAAGAACGGCTTGGAGGGATCCACCTCGTTCAGCATCTTGATGTGTGCGATCGCATCGTCGGCCATCGCCGTCGTGAGGTTCCATCCCGGCTTGCCGACGTACGGGTAGATCGCTGTGGTTTGCCGGAAAAGGTTCGGCTCCCACTGGCTCGTGTCGCCGCCAATGAAGCCGTAAAAATAGTCGAAGCCCATTCCCATCGGCCAGTGGTTGAACGGGCCCGCCTGGGTTGCTTCGAAC
>DASXOZ010000071.1 GCA_036493895.1 Candidatus Binatia bacterium
GAGCGTGTCTCGCAACAGGCGATCGGCCAGGCCGAGCGCGCCGCCATGGCGGCGCGCGACCGGCATGTCGAGGTCGCCCGCCGCACCGATCAGCTGCGCACACGGCTCACCGCCACCGAGACGGCGATGGCCGAGATCGTGGGCGACGTCGCCGACGCCGAGATGCGCCGCACCTTCCGCCAGGCGCGGCTCTCGTCGATCTCCGACACCCAGGCCGATCGCGAGGCCGCGAACACGCTGCGCGCCCGCATCGCCGAGCTGCGCGCCGCGCTGGTCGAGGCCGAGGCGACCTGCACGCGTCTTGCGCGTGAGTCCGAGATGAGGGTCGAGCGGCTCGGCCGCATTGCCCAGGACCATGCGAGCTGGAGCAGCCGTCTCGGCGACGCCGATCGCCAGATCGGCGAGCTCGATGCGCGGCGCGAGCAGATCGCCGGCACCATTGCCGAGCTCGAGGCCAAGCCGGCCGAGATCGAGGCCAAGCAGGAGGCCCTGGACGAGGAGATATTCAAGGCCGAGGAGAAGCGTCAGGAAGCGGCCGATGCGCTGGCCGCCGGCGAGACGCAGTTGGCCGAGGCCGACAAGATCATGCGCAGCGTCGAGGCCGAGCTCGCGACCGTGCGCGAGAGCCGCGTGCGCCGCGAGGGCCTGGTCGAGCAGGCGACCAAGGATCGCGAGGCGGTGGTCGATCGCATCCAGGAGCGGCTGCGCTGCGAGATCGACGGTGTGCTTGCGCTGGCCGAGGTGCAGTCGGTCGAGGAGCTGCCGGAGATCGAGAAGGCCGAGCAGAAGCTCGAGCGGCTGGTGCACGAGCGCGAGACCATGGGGGCCGTGAACCTGCGCGCCGAGGAAGAGGCCAACGAGCTCGAGCAGCAGATCACCGGCATGACGACTGAGCGCGACGACCTGATCGCCGCCATCGGCCGCCTGCGCCAGGGCATCCAGAGCCTGAACCGCGAGGGCCGCGAGCGCTTCCTCGTCGCTTTCGAGCAGGTGAGCGGCCACTTCCAACAGCTCTTCACCAAGCTGTTCGGTGGCGGCAAGGCAGAGCTGCGGCTGACCGAGTCGGAGGATCCGCTCGAGGCGGGCCTCGAGATCCATGCCAGCCCGCCGGGCAAGAAGCTGCAGGTGATGTCGCTGCTGTCGGGCGGCGAACAGGCGCTGACCGCGCTCTCGCTCCTGTTCGCGGTGTTCATGACCAATCCGGCGCCGATCTGCGTGCTGGACGAGGTGGACGCACCGCTGGACGACCTCAACGTGGAGCGCTTCTGCAGCCTGGTGAACGAGATCGCCGGCCGCACCGACACGCGCTTCCTGGTCATCACCCACCATCGCGTGACCATGGCGCGCATGGACCGCCTGTACGGCGTCACCATGGCCGAGCAGGGCGTGAGCCAGCTTGTTTCGGTCAATCTGCAGGAGGCCGACCGCATCGCGGCCTAGGTCGGCCAACTACCGGTTCTATAAGCAACAAGACTGTTTCTTCCTCTCATGACACTCGAGCGTCGGCCTGAACGCGGGCCGGCGCTCTTCTCTTTGGGGTCGCTGAGAGGTAGTGTCCGGCCATGCCCGACACGCTCGCTCCTTCCGTCGCCGACGTCGTTGAACTGACGCGCGCGCTGGTGCGCTGCGAGAGCGTGACGCCGGTCGAAGCAGGCGCCCTGCAACTGCTGGAGCGCACGCTGACCGAGATCGGCTTCCGCTGCGAGCGGATGGATTTTACACAAGCCGGCACCGACGACGTTGCCAACCTCTATGCGCGCATCGGCAGTGGCGGGAAGCACTTCTGCTTCGCCGGCCATTCCGACGTCGTGCCGGTCGGCGATCTTTCGTCGTGGACGATCGGCCCATTCGCGGCCGAGCTATCGGCCGGCTACCTGTTCGGCCGCGGCGCCGCCGACATGAAGGGCGCGATCGCAGCCTTCACCGAAGCGGCCGCACGGTTCATCGCCCGGCGCGGCCGCGACTTCGATGGCTCGATCAGCCTGCTGGTCACGGGCGACGAGGAAGGCCCGGCGGTCAACGGCACGGTCAAGATGCTGAAGAAGCTCACCGAGCGTGGCGAGACGATCGACGCCTGCGTGGTGGGTGAGCCGACGAGCAGCAAGCGCTTCGGCGACATGATGAAGATCGGCCGGCGCGGCAGCATGACGGTCGACCTCGTGATCCGCGGCGTGCAGGGCCATGTCGCCTATCCCGAGCGGCTCGACAACGCGATCCACCGCCTGTCGGCGATCGTCGAGGCGCTGGTGCGCGAGCCGATCGACAAGGGCAGCACGCATTTCCAGCCAACCTCGCTGCAGTTCACCACCATCGACGTCGGCAACAAGGCGACCAACATCGCGCCCGGCGTGGCGCATGCCCGCTTCAACACGCGGTTCAACGATCTGTGGACGTCGCAGACCCTGCTGGCACATCTCAAGGAGCGGATCGAGCGGGCCAATGCCTCTATCGCCGGCAACGGCCTCGTCGAGTACGCCAAGGTCGAGGTCTCGGGTGAGTCGTTCTACACGCCGCCGGGCGCGCTGGTGGAGATTGTGGGCAGCGCGGTGCGCGAGGTGACGGGCGTGGAGTGCGAGCTGTCGACTACCGGCGGCACTTCGGACGCTCGCTTCATTTCCAGGTACTGCCCGGTGCTGGAGTTCGGGCTGGTCGGGGAGAGCATGCACAAGGTCGACGAGAAGAGTGCCGTCGCCGATCTCAAGGCGTTGTCACGCGTCTACGAGACGGTGCTCGACCGCTACTTCGCCTGAGACGATGCTGAGCCAGGCCGAAATTGCGCGCGGCAGCCAAGGCGCGGTCAAGTTCCTGTGGCACGATGTGTCGGCGCCGTTCCACTTCGACAACACGTTCGAAGGCTGCCTGCATTCCTTCCAGGTCATGCTCCTGGTGGCGCCGATCTACGCCTTCTATCTCGTCGTCCACTATGCCGACCTCACGGTGGAGGCCGACGACGGGCTGATCGTCCTGGCCGAAAGCCTGCGCTACGTGGTCGACTGGCTGCTCTTCCCGGTGATCTTCTACGAGATCGCGCGTCGGCGCGGCTGGCTCGAGCGCTACCCGCGCTACATCGCGGCGCTCAACTGGATCAACCTGCCGGCGGTCGTCCTGCTGCT